>OZ220465.1:4317500-4566314 GCA_965115815.1 Alphaproteobacteria bacterium
CCGTGAAGCATTGGCGTCAGCTGGTGTGGAGACATCCTTGAAATACCGCCCTTTCGATTTCTGGTATCTAACCGTGGCCCGTAATCCGGGCCCGGGACCCTGCATGGCGGGTAGTTTGACTGGGGCGGTCGCCTCCCAAAACGTAACGGAGGCGCGCAAAGATAAGCTCAGGCTGGTCGGAAATCAGCTGTGGAGTGCAATGGCACAAGCTTGTCTGACTGTGAGAGCGACAGCTCGAGCAGAGACGAAAGTCGGCCATAGTGATCCGGTGGTTCCGCATGGAAGGGCCATCGCTCAACGGATAAAAGGTACGCCGGGGATAACAGGCTGATACTCCCCAAGAGTCCCTATCGACGGGAGTGTTTGGCACCTCGATGTCGGCTCATCACATCCTGGGGCTGAAGCAGGTCCCAAGGGTTCGGCTGTTCGCCGATTAAAGTGGTACGTGAGCTGGGTTTAGAACGTCGTGAGACAGTTCGGTCCCTATCTGCCGTGGGTGAAGGAAACTTGAAAGGAGCTGTCCCTAGTACGAGAGGACCGGGATGGACACACCTCTGGTGCACCAGTTGTCGCGCCCGCGGCACCGCTGGGTAGCTATGTGTGGAAGGGATAACCGCTGAAAGCATCTAAGCGGGAAGCCTGCCTTGAAACGAGGTTTCCCTGAGAGCCGTGGCAGACCACCACGTTGATAGGCCGGGTGTGGAAGCGCAGCAATGTGCGGAGCTAACCGGTACTAATCGCTCAATCGGCTTGAGTTTCTCCGTGTGCAGGAGCAAATCCGGCACCGGTAAACGATTGCAGAGGATCAGTTCCAGGGCGTCTTGATGGCCTGGTGGTTATGGCGGGGAGTCTACACCCGATCCCATTCCGAACTCGGTCGTGAAAATCCCCAGCGCCGATGGCACTGCGTCTTAAGGCGTGGGAGAGTAGGTCGCTGCCAGGCCATCCAGACGCCTTGGGCCGCGCCAGTTGGCGAGGTTCCGGATTTGGATCATTCATTGACGCGGGGTGGAGCAGCCCGGTAGCTCGTCAGGCTCATAACCTGAAGGTCGCAGGTTCGAATCCTGCCCCCGCAACCACCCCAAGCCCTTGAAAGCAGGGATGCTTTCAAGGGCTTTTCGATTCCACAGACCGATGCATCGCCTGACGATGGGAATCCCATGGGAACCACGCGGAATCCAGGATGGGACGGTTCATGTCGTCCCATGGCGGCAGGAGCCCGGTTCCGGTCGTGCCGTGGAACCGGATATTCGCGAGTCCCGGTCGCGCGGCAACGCGGGTATCGAGGAGGTTGCGCACGTCACGGCGGCAGGCCATGCCAAGCTGATCTCGGGATCTCTGTGGGTTGCGTCGTCCGTCCCGGTTGCTTGGCCGAAGGGATGCCGGAGGCAGCCCGGGCATCGCTCCTTCGGGAGTCCGGATCTCACCGGAAGTCCCGCGAGTTCGGGATCGAGCTCCGGTTGCGCGGAGGCCCGGAGGGGTCCACTGCGAGCCGCCGTCCGGCGCCGGAGCCGTGCGGTGCCGCACCCTCCGGAGACAGCGCTACGACCCCCTCGTCGGGCGTCAGCAGGTCGAGCCAGTGGGTCCGGTCCTCGAGGCGGACCGCGACCAGATGAACGATCGGGCCGACCCGCTGCACCCGACCCCGGACCAGCGCGAGGCACGCGCTCCGCACCGCCGGGCGACAGGTTTCCAGGACCGCAGGCTGGATGACGATGTTCACGGTTCCGGTCTCGTCCTCCAGCGTCAGGAACACGACGCCCCCGGCGCGGCCGGGCTGCTGGCGCACCAGCACGAGCCCGGCTGCCGCTGCGCGGGCGCCGTCCCGGGCGCGCCGGAACGCCTCGGCCGGGAGCACGTCCCGTCCCGCCAGCCGTTTGCGCGGGAAGACGATCGAATGGGCCCGCAGCGAAAGCCGGAGCGCGCGCCAGTCCTCGACCGTCTGCTCGGCCTGCGTCATCCCCGGCAAGGCGACGGGCGGCTCCGGTTCCTCGCCGCTGTCCCCGACCGCCTCGAAGAGCGGCAAGGCCGGCGCTCCGTCCAGCGCCCGCGCCTGCCACAGTGCCTGGCGGCGGTCGAGGCCCATGGAGCGGAAGGCGTCCGCGGCCGCCCGGGTCTCGATGGCGGCCATCGATACCCGGGCGCGGCGGCGGAGCGTACCGAGGTCGGCACAGGCCGGATCTCGCGCTTCGACGATGCGCGCCGCATCCTCCCGGCGCAGGCCGCCGACCTGGCGCAGACCGAGACGGAGGGCGCGGGGGCGTCCCCCGCGCCCCAATGGCATTCGGATATGCGCGTCGAGGTGACGGCGGTTTTCCCATACCGGCAAGCCTTTGATAGGAAGTGATGTTTCGGTGCGTGGGCGGGTCGTCCACGCACCGCTTGACCAGCGCCCGCCGATTCGCATGATGCGGTCGAATCGTGGCTGCGGGAATCCCCATGGACCCGCGAATCGTCGACCTGAAGTCGACCCCCTGTTCGGGCCGCCGCCGGACCCGCCGGCAGATCGCGGAGGTCCGGGAGACCGTGGGTCGGTTTTCCCACTGCAGCCGCAACGAGCGGGCGAAGACCCTCTGCGAGCACCTTCACTGGACGACGGCGAAGGGTGGCTCCAGGGTCGGGGCTGGCCTCGGGATGCTGGAGACCTTGGAGCGCCACGGCATCCTGACGTTGCCGCCCGTGCGCGAGGACCCCGTCCGCGACATGGCCGCTGCCCCGGTCTGGACCTCGGCCTCCGACCCGCAGCCGGAGATCGTGGCTCCGCGGTCGGAACTGCGCCCGCTTCGCGTCGAGCCGGTCCCCGACACCGAGGGGCGGCAGCTGTGGAACGCCTTCGTCGACCGGCACCATTACCTCGGCTACCAGCGCCCTTTCGGGGCGCATGTCCGCTACTTCGTGCCCGCCCGAGAAAGTACAATCAGTTGACTCCAATGATGAAAGTGTGCTATTGAAGGGGTGAAGAATCCCTCTGTGGGGCGGGAATCGGCCGCTGGGGCCGGAACATCGCGCGGGATTCGGGAATCTTCGGGAGAATGGCCATGCGGGAGACCGTCCGCCCTCAGCTGGAATGGGGCCAGGTTGCGATCGAGGAGATCAAGATCAACGTATACTCGCGGGATGACATTCCGCCGATGCTGCGTGGCCTTCAGTACGTGTATGCCGACCGGTCGACCCGGGCCCGGTGGTTCGAGGTCCTGGAGGAGGGGATCCTTCCCGAGGGATCCCGCCTGCGAGGGCGTCCCGGCATGGAGTTGTGGAAGATCTTGGTGATGGGTCTCCTGAAGCAGGGTTTGGGCTAGGACTTCGATCACTTGCACGAGCTGGTGAACGAGCACAGGACGGTTCGGAAGTTTCTGGGGCACACCGACATCTGGGATCACACCCGGTACGGATATCAGACGATGGTGGACAACGTGAGCCTGCTGACACCGGAAGTGCTGGGGAAGGTGTCGCAGCTGATCGCGGAGAAAGGCCATGCGATGGTACGGAAGCGGAAGCGGACACGGAAGCGGAAGGACGGCACGAACGGCGCGGACGGCGCGGACGTCACGAACGGCGCGGACGGCGCGGACGTCACGAACGGCGCGGACGGCGCGAACGGCGCGAACGACGCGGACGACCGGGGCCGCCGTCGGTCGGACGACCCCCTGCGGGGCCGCTGCGATTCGTTCGTGGTGAAGACGGATGTGCACTACCCGACAGATGTCCACCTGTTGTGGGATGCGATGCGTTGCCGGGTGCGGGATACGGGTCGCGTCGCCGTACGCTTGGGGGTGTCTGGATGGCGGCAGTGGCAGCATGGGAGCCGGAAACTGCAGCAGCATTTCCAGCAGGTTCGGCAGACCCGACGGGCCCGTCCGGAGCCGGTCAAGGCGTACCTCGACGCCAGCCGGGCGTGGGTCCGGCGGGCGGAAGAGACGGTACCGGTGCTTCGGGAGCGAGACGTCCCGATCTCCACGGTGCGTTCGGTCGAGTCGTACCTCAAGCATGCCCGCCGGCAGATCCACCAGGTGGACCGCCGTCTGCTGAAGGGCGAGAAGATTCCGCAGAGCGAGAAGGTGTTTTCGATCTTCGAAGAGCACACACGCTGGTGTGTGAAGGGCAAGGCCGGGGTGCCGGTGGAACTCGGAGTGCCGGTGGCCGTGCTGGAGGATCAACACGGCTTCCTCCTGCACCATCGGGTCCTGTGGGAAGGCGGAGACGTGGATCCTGCCGTGCCCAGGATCCGAGAAGCCCAGGCTCGCTTCCCCGACCTCCGCCTGTGCAGTTTCGATCGGGGCTTTCCCAGCCCCTCCAACCGGATCACCCTGGACGAGCTGCTGGAGCACAACGTGCTGCCGAAGAAGGGAACGCTCGGTCAGGCGGACCGGAAACGGGAAGCCGACCCGACGTTCCGGAAGATGCGTCGGCAGCATCCGGCCGTGGAGTCCGCGATCCACAACCTCGAGCAACGCGGCATGGACCGGGTCCTGTCGTAGGGGGCAGACGGGTTTGCCCGGATGGTGGCACGGTCCGTGACCGCCTTCCACGTCCACCGAATCGGGCTGCTGCACCGGCAGGCCCGGGCCCGGGCCCAACGACGACGAAGACGCGCCGCCTGACGGCGGCTTCCTTCCACCCCATCTGCGAAGCCCGCCGGAGGCGGGAACAGATCCGCTCGCCCCGGCCGCCGGATTCGCGGCGGGACAAGCCCGGATACCGCTGCCCATCGGCAGAAATCCCCCCGGAAACCGAGCGGACGGGGCACCGAGGGAGGGTTCCAACCCGCAATTGCGCCGGCAGGCCATCCGAAAGGGGCATTTTCGGGCGGGCACCAATTAGTGCCCGTTCCCGTTCGGTCCTTCGGACCCCGCCGGGACGCGCCCCGTGAGAGTCACCAGATCCAGCGAGGCTGTGATGCCGCCGCCGGATTGCCGGTAGCGCGTTGCGTAGAGACGGCGGGCGCGGACGAGGAGGGACTTTGATAGGCGGTGTGCCCGCGCTGGCAGCAAGACGCCCCTCTCTCCCGCCCTGCCAAGCATCCGGAGCAGAGCGTCGACGCTGTCGAACATCAAGCGCCGTCGGTCGATGTCCGCGACCGGCATGTGGAACCCGGTCCTCGACAGCAGGTTGCCGAGGGTCTGCACGTCCGCCAAGGGCGCCATCCGGAGACTTGCGCCGCCCGTGGTTTCCGCCTCCGCTTCCAGCAGCACCTCGCCCAGCTCCCGGAGCGTGTCCTCTGCGGGCAGGGATGCGAGGAACAGTCCGCCGGGCCGGAGGATGCGACGGATCTGGACTAGGGTTCCTGGAACGTCGTTCACCGTGTGGAGCACGAGAGGCGCCAGCACGGTGTCAAAGGTTGCCGGGGCGAAGGGCGGCAGTTCGTCGTCTCCGATGACAACGGCGGCGGGGGTCACGGCCAGGCACGCCAGGTCGGGAGCCAGCACGGTCAGGGGGCCGACATCCGGATGCCGCTGCACGGCATGAATGACCGAACCTCGCCGGGCACCCAGCAGCAGGCATGCCTGCGGCGGCCGCCGGAACTCGTGCAGCCGTTCGAGGAGGGCATCGACCAGCTCGGCGAGCAGGGCGGGTGCTTCCCGGCGGGAGGCCCGCGCGAGGCCTTTCCGGACCGCGCGGCGGTCGAAGAGCTGCGGTACCCGGGACGACGCGGTCGTCGATCCGCCGCCGGCGGTCACGCCGGCATGCACCCCAGCGTGAGGGCCCGCTGGCGGACCAAGGCGTAGACGAGATCGATCGTCGGTGTCGGGACTCCGACCATTCGGCCCACCTCGGATACGGCGAGCGTGAGAGCGTCGATCTCAAGCGGTCGACCCTGTTCCAGATCCTGCAGGGTCGACGGCTTGTGGGCGCCGACGGCCCCCGCTCCGTCGATCCGGGTTTCTAGATCGAGAGCGAGGTGGATACCGAGCGCGTTCGCTACTCGCTCGCCTTCCTGCATCATCCTGCGGATGACTTCCCGTACCCCGGGGTCCGCGGCCAGTTCCGCAAGCGTGCCGCCCGTCAGAGCACTGACCGGGTTGAAGGCTAGGTTGCCCCAGAGCTTCATCCAGATGTCGGAGCGCAGATTGCGCCGCACCGGAGCCCGGAACCCGGCCTCGCTCAGAAGGCGCCCGACGGCACGTGCACGGGTGCTCGCCGAACCGTCGGGCTCGCCGACCAGCATGCGGTGACCTTCGATGTGCCGCACGTGTCCGGGCCCCGGAAGATCGGCGGCCGGATACACCACGCAGCCCACCACCCGATCGGGGCCGATGCAGCGCCACTGGGCACCGGCGGGGTCGACGGCCCGGATCTGCTGCCCTTCGTGCGGTGGGCCGGACCGGTGAAAATACCACCACGGCAAGCCGTTGACCGCCGGCACCACCACCGTATCGGGCCCCAGAAGGGGGGCCATCGAAGGTGCGGCCTCGGCCGCCGAATGTGCCTTGAGCCCTACGATCACGATGTCCTGGATCCCTAGGCCTGCCGGGTCGTCCGTGGCCGGGGGCTGCACGGTGAAATCGTCGCCGGGATCGGTCCCGGTGCAACGCAGCCCCCGTTCGCGCAGGGCTGCGAGATGCGGACCGCGGGCGATCAGCGAGACGTCGATGCCGTTGCGAGCGAGTCGGGCCCCGACGAGTCCGCCAATGGCACCGGCGCCGAACACGCAGACCTTCACGACGTCAATCCCAGCTGTTTTGCGAGGCCGATCCGCTGAACCTTGCCAGTCGGCCCCTTCGGGATCTCATCCACCACCAGCACTCTGCGCGGCACCTTGAACGCCGCCACGCGCCCGGCAACGAACCTCCGTAGGTCCTCCGGCGCCGGCGTGGCGCCGTGGGCTGCGACCACGGCGGCGGCGAGATCCTCGCCGAGCCGGGGATGCGGAACCGCGAATGCGATGGCCTGGGCCACGTCGGGATGGGCCAGCAAGGCCTCGTCCACTTCTCTCGGACTGATTTTTTCGCCGCCTCGGTTCACGAGTTCCTTGATCCTGCCGGCGAGAAAGAGATACCCGTCGCGGTCGATGCAGCCGAGATCGCCGGTCCGGAACCAGCCGTCGGCAAACGCTTCGGCGTTGGCCTCGGGGCGGTCCAGATACCCGGCCGTGACGCTGGGCCCGCGGACGGCCACTTCGCCGACGGCATCCGTCCCCAGCCGGTGTCCGTCCGGATCTAGAATGGCGAGATCCGGTCCGGCCGGCAGACCTACCGAACCCGGTTTCCGGATTGCGGGCGGGAGCGGATTCGACGCCATCTGATGGGCTGCTTCCGTCATGCCGTAGCTTTCGATGACCGGCACCCCGAACACTTCCTCCAGTTCGGCCATGATGGTCGGGGGGAGCGAGGCGCTGCTTGACCGGATGAGGCGAAGCCGGTGATTGCGGACTGCGTCCGGGTTCCGGGCCGCTCGGGCGAGGATGGCTTGGTGCATCGTCGGGACCGCGGAGTACCAAGTCGGTTTTGCGTCCGCCAGCCAGCGAAAGAATGCGAACGCGTCGAAGCCCGGAGGAACCGCCACGGCCCCGCCGGCGGACAGCGGGGCCGCGAGACCGGCGACGAGGCCATGAACGTGAAAGAGCGGCATCACGTTCAGGCAGAGATCGGCCGGCGCCAGCTTCAAGGTGGCTGCGATGGTGCGGGCCGAAGCCTGCAGGTTGGAGTGGGTGAGCGGCACGAGCTTCGGGCGGGCGGTTGTCCCCGAGGTGTGCAGGAGCAGTGCGATGTCGCCGGTCGCGGCGGGCGAACGGTCGGGAGGTGCCGTTCCGGGCCGGCCTTCCATGCGAAAGACGCCCGCCCTCTCAGGATCCGCCCGGACGCGGATCACCGGGATCCCGAGCGATTCGGCAG
Organism: Alphaproteobacteria bacterium; assembly: GCA_965115815.1. Classification (GTDB taxonomy): domain Bacteria; phylum Pseudomonadota; class Alphaproteobacteria; order TMED109; family TMED109; genus VXPW01. The sequence goes on from OZ220465.1 coordinate 4,325,333, forward strand.
CAGCGACTGCCGGCCGGTCGGTGTCCGCCTCGGTGATCAGTGCTGCCGCCCGGGTGTCGGCCAGATGGAAATCGCACTCCTCCCGGCGGAACGCCGGGTTGAGCGGAGCGGCGGTACCGGTGGCGCTGGCGGCCAGGAAAGTTGTAGCCAAGACCGGGCCGTTGGCGAGTTGGAGCGCGATGCGCGCGCCCCGGCCGATCCCGTACCGGTGCAGGGTATCGCGGGTCGTCGCGATCAGGTGCCGCAGATCCTCGTATGCGAGGGGGGCGCGTCCCGGTTCCACGAGGGCTGGCGCGGAACCCTTTCCCCGGGCCAGCAAGATCGTCAAGGCGCATGATTTATGCATGGTCTCCAGCATAGCGGCATCCCGTCGAGCGGTGCGCAGACGGCGGGGCTGCGGAGTGATGGCCGCGTGGCATCGGGCAGGCTGCAGAGGCGACGGACGGAGGCGTTCCGGCGAGGCCGCTTCTCCCCCCCCCCCGCCGCTTTCAATAGCCCGTTGTTGACGCAATCTGGCTCATGTGCGGTTCCCTTCTGATTGGACGAATTCGAGTCCGGTCTTGAATTTCCGCCACGCCTGCCAGATTTTCGCAGTACCCGGAAGCGGCTGACGCTTGCTGGGCCGGAAGCCCGCCATGCGGGCGAGATCGACCCCAAAGGTGCGGAGGTCGGGCGGCTTTCCAGGCGGGGCACGGAGGATGCGATCGTATCGGAGCCATCGGTAGAGAACCCCGATTTCGCGATCGGTGAAGAACTCGAGGGCGGGGCGGTCGGGCGGATCGCGCGCGAGGCGCTCGAGGTCCATGACCCGCCATGCGGTGATGGCATCGAAAGCGAGGCACGTGCGCAGGTCGTCGGCGTCCTGCAGCTTGCGTTCTTCGATCCGGGCGCCGACCTTGAGGACCCGGAAGTACTCCTCGAGGGTCCAGCGTGCCTCGTACCAGGCGACGATGCGTCGAGCGTGCGGGAGGTCGGCCTCGCCCTCGGTGGAGAGCAGCACCCCGTGGAGCGGATCGCGGCCCTGGGGCGGCCGGGCTTCCCGGACCGAGACGGCGAGCACGGGCATCGGCGTCCGGTCGTCCCGGTTTTTCGGCGGCACGAGGTGGACGGCGGCGGCGCGGAGCTCGAGGATCACGGTGCGCTGGAGGCGCGGACGGGGTCCGCCGCAGGCGGCGAGGTGGACCGTCTTCGTTCCCAGAACCGGCGGCTCCGCCATGGCCTCCCACAGGTCCGCCACGGAGCCGTCGCTGCGGACCACCCGTCGCTGCCGGCCGCGGTCGGAGCGTACGAGGAGCCCGACGCCGCCGGCGCGCGCCTGTACGAACCTTTCCCAGATGTCGCCTTCGCGGTCGCAGACCGTGACCACCCGGGTGTCGGGGCAGGCGGCGGCCAGCTGGCGGGCGCGTTCGAGTCCCTGAAGCCAGCGCACACTCTCCGGCTTGACCGCGTCGCGGTCCGGGGCTGCCGTGCCCTCGCGCTCGGTGGCGTCGCAGTCCGGGGCTTCCGTGCCCTCGCGCTCGGTGGCGTCGCGGTCCGGAGCTTCCGTGTCCTCGCGCTCGGTGGCGTCGCGGTCCGGGGCTGCCGTGCCCTCGCGCTGGGTGGCGTTGAGGTCGATCACGCCGAGCGGGCGTCGGCCCTCGGTCACCGCCAGCGTGAAATGGGCAAGGATCCCCCGGGTGCCCGAGCCCCCGCCCCCAAGGTTCACCCGCCCTTTCGTCGTGCAGTGCCCGTTGTACTTCAGCGTCGTGGTGTCCTGCAGGGCGAGGACGACCCGCTCCTGCCGGCAGCGTTCGACCGTGGCTTCGGTGTGGGGATCGAGGATGTGTTCCATCGTGACCCGGGCGCTGGACAACAGCCGGTACGCGGCCTTCTGTGCGGCGGCGGACGGGAAGATCACGGGCAGGGACGCGCCCGGAGCGTTCTCCCAAGCCCGGCCCATCGCCAGCACCCGCGTGCGCACGCGGCCGTCGGGATGCGAACCGCGGCCATACTCGATGTCGGCCCCGTCGGCGTTCCCGGGCCGCCACGGCTCCGACGTGGTACCGAGGACGGCGCCCCGCTCCCGAGACAGGACCTCTCGCCAGCCCTCGGCCAAGGGCCGGATCCACACCGCCTTCGGCGTGGTCGCACGGCCTCCCGGCGGCCGGCCCGAGGTCGGTTCGGCGCAGCGGCTCCACCCGGCCGCACGATAGCAGGTGCCGCGGTGCTCGGGTCCCACATACGTGTAGACCGCCTGCGGCCGGGTCCCGTGCGCCGCCTTCCAGTCCGCGGCCAGGCGCGCCGTCGACCGGGCCAGCACGTGCGAGGCCAGCCGGGCGACCCGGACGCCGGGCAGCAGGAGAAAGCGGTGCTGCTGGACCAGCTGCACCAGATTCGCGGCCCGCGCCGTCGCCGACCAGCCGATGGCCGCGTCCCGAGCCGCCTGATGCCAGCCTGCGGCCGTATACCCGAGGCCGCCGAGACGGCCGTGGCGCGACGACACGACCCAGAAGTTGAGTACCTTCCCCGGCCGGTGCTTCCAACCCTGCGGATGATGGGTCTCCATCATCTCGCGCCAGCGGCGCCGGTCCGGGGCCGCGCCCACCGGGACCAGGGTGACCGCCCCGAGATCCGCCAGCGTGCACGCCAGCTTCCGGTCCGGGTCGGTGCGCGCCACCTCGCCGCCCGGACGGCCCGGCGTGCGGCACGGACCCGGCCGCGCCGCGGGCAGCACGAACCCCGCCCGCTTCGCGATCCCGGGCAGAACCCCGCGCGCCTGGGACACGCAGGGCTGGCCCCGGGCGTTGCGCCAGTCCTCGCGTTCGCACAGCTCGCGCGCCAGCGCATGACGCGTCCGGCCGTCCTCGGCCGCCGCCGCCTTCAGCCACTCGACCGTGTCGGCGCGGAGATGTCGAAGTCCGACTTGCATGCCGTCACCATGACGGACGGACCGACGCACGTTAAGTGTGGCGGCATGAAAGCCCCCGCCGGCGGACGCTGGGCTTCGATCGCGCGCTTGGCGACAGGGGTTCCGTGCGTGGTTCCGGAACCGGATGGCCGACGGTTTCCCTTCGATCCCTGCGCGCAGGGAGGCCGCGTCCATGCCGTGCCCTGCCGAACTTGGCCCAGACTTCGATCCCTGCGCGCAGGAAGGCCGCGCCGCCGCCGCGCGGGCCGTCGAAAAACGCTTCGATCCCTGCGCGCAGGGAGGCCGCCGACCGGCACGAACTCCGGCTCTTGGTGGCGCCGTTCGACTCCGTGCGCAGCAGTGACATTCGGGTATGCGCGTCGATGGGACGTCGGTTTCCCCGCCGGCAACCCTTTGATAGGAACTGATGTTCCGGTGCTTGGGCGTTTCGGTTCGCGCACCGCTTGACAAGCGCCCGCGGATTCGCATGATGCTCTCGAATCGGTGATGCGGGAATCCCTCATGGACCCGCGAGACGTCGACCTGAAGTCGACCCCTGCTCGGGCCGCCGCCGGACCCGCCCGCAGACCACGGAGGTCCGGGAGACCATGGATCGGTGTTCCCACGGCAGCCGCAACGAGCGTGCGAAGACCCTCTGCGAGCCTTTCCACAGGAAGACGGCGAAGGACGGCTCCAAGGTCGGGGCCGACCTCGGGATGCGGGAGACGCTGGAGCGCCACGGCATCCTGACGTTGCCGCCCGTGCGCGAGGACCATGTCCGCGACAGGGCTTCCGCTCCGCTCCGGGCTTCGGCCTCCGACCCGCAGCCGGAGATCGTGGCCCCGCGGTCGGAACTGCGCTCGCTTCGCGTCGAGCCGGTCCCCGACACCGGGGGGCGGCCGCCGTGGAACACCTTCGCCGATCGGCACCCTTACCTCGGCTACCCGCGTCCCTTCGGGGCACAGGTCCGCTCCTTCGTGACCGACCGGCAGGGGCGCTGGTTGGGCTGCATCCGGTTCGAGGCGGCCACGAAGACGCTTCCGTGCCGGGACCGCGGGATCGGATGGACGGACCGTAGGCGCGACCGCGACCGCAATCGCAACCGGCACCGGAGGACGGTCCATTCAAGGCACCTCGTGTTCCCCTGGGTCGTCTCGAACCACCGGGCGCCTTCGACTCTGGCCCTGGCGACGCGCCGCCTTGCCGACGATTGGGAGCGCTCCACGGCGGGCGTCCCGTCCTCATCGAGAACTTTCGTCGATGAGACCCGGTTCCGGGCCTCGTGCTCCCGTGCGGCCCACTGGGAGCGCATCGGAGACACCGCGGGCCGGGGTATGTCGCGCAAGGGGGTCTACGTGCGGGCGCACTGCGAGGGTGACCGCGAGATTCTGCGCTCGGAGCGCGGCGGGGCCCGGCCCAAGCCGGCGACGCGGGCCGAACGGGGATGCTTCGCCATCGCCGACCGGCGGTGCTCGAAACGCCGGGAGACGCGGGTCGCGGCCCCCGCGGCGATCGCGGAACGCGCGGACGCGCGCGGGCAGAGACGCAGGCGGGTCTTCCACCGCCTGCTAATCCTTCGGTTCGTGCTCCGGCTCGTTGCCGCGTCGCGCGGGCCGGGCTACGGGACCATGCTCAGCGAGCTCCGGGAGCCGTGCGAGGCTGCGGGTATCGAGTTGCCGCAAGCGGAGCCTCCGGCGGCGTCGACGGCCTGCGCGGCGCGGGAGAAGCCCGACGAGGCCGCGTTCCGGCGGCTGCACGCGGAGATCCTCACCCACGGTCCCGAAGGCACGCTCTGGAAGGGACACAGGATCCTCGCCGTCGACGGCTCGAAGATCACCCAGCTTGGGGAACTCGCACGGTACGACTACCGTGTGAGCGACGGTGCCCATGATCCCCAAGGCAGGGTTCGCGCACTCTACCGGATCCACGGCCGCATCCCGGCCGACTTCGACCGGTTCGATCACGAGACGAACGGGCCGCCGTCTTCGTGCACCTCGACCCTACTACTAGTACGGAAACGTTGAACTGACGATAGTATTCTGGCAAGATTTCCGTGTCGGTCCGTGTCGGCCCCGTGTCGGTGCGTGTCGGCACGCGTGAGCGTCCGATCGGTACGGCGCTTTCTTGTTCATCCCCACAGACCCGATGCCGAACATGCAGGCGCTCATGCTCTCTTGGGGATCGGACGGATCCGGTTTCCGGGAACCGAGCCTGTCTGCAGGGGTTCGGTGCGGGGATCGGAGTGGATCCTGGCCAATCCTCAGGGCAGGAAGCTCGATCGAGTGCGCCTTTCGGTGCCGGAACGCCGGGAACTCTAGGCGATCGTCGACGGTACCGGAGCCGCCTGGCGTCGTCGTCGGGCGCAGATTCTCCTGATGGCGGACGAAGGGCGCGACGGCGGCAAACTCCGAGATGTCGACCTCGCGCGCGGCTTGGGTATCGGTGCTTCGACGGTCGAACGCCTGCGCAAGCGCTGTGTTCTGGAGGGTCTGGAGGCCGCCCTTCGCCGTCGGGAGCAGGAGAACCGCCGACCGAAACTCCTGGACGGGGCGAAGGAAGCGAAGCTGGTGGCTCTGGCCGGTTCTTCCCCGCCCGAAGGTTGTGTCCGCTGGACACTGAAGCTGCGGGCCGGCCGTCGGATGGAGATGGAGATCGTCGAGAGCATCTCGAAAGAAACGGTGCGGAGGACTCTGAAAAAAAGGAGATCCAGCCTTGGCTGAAGCCGTACGGGTGCCTTCCCCCGAGCCGCAACGCGCCGTTCGTGGCGGCGATGGAGGAGGTGCGGGACACGTACCAGCGGGATTTTGCCGAAGACGAGGTTTGGGTCTGCAGGGATGAGACCCGTCGGCAGCAGACCAAGGAAACCCGCCTTCCCCGTCCCGTGCGGCCCGGGCAGCCGGAAATCGTCGACTACGAATACGAGCGAAACGGTACGGCCCATCTCTTCCTGGCATTCGCGCCCAACGAAAACTGGCGTACGGTGAACGTCACCGACCGCCGCACGGCGCGGGACGGGGCGCAGTTCATCCGGGAACTCGCGGATGATCCCATCCCCGGAAAGAAGATCGTACGGGTCATGGACCACCGGAACACGCACGGCCCCGCATCGTTGTAGGAGGCCTTTGCACCCCGGGAGGCCATGCGGGTGCGAAAGCGGTTCGAGTTTCGGTACCCGCCGAAGCACGGAAGCTGGCTCCACAGGGCCGAGATCGAAATCGGCGCGTGGTCGCGACCGTGCCTTCGACGACGCATTCCCGACCGCGCCACCCTGCTGCGGGAGACCGCGGCGTGGGTCAAGCGCCGCAACGCGGCCGGCGGCACCGTCGATTGGCGGTTCACGACGGCAGACGCCCGGGTGAAACTGAAGTCTCTATATCCATCAATCCAATGATTCCGTACTACTAGCGTTCGCGCCCAATGAAAACTGGCGTACGGTGAAGGTTGCCGATCGCCGCACGGCGCGGGACTGGGCGCAGTTCCTCCGGGAACTCGCGGATGATCACTTCCCCGGCAAGAAGATTGTACGGGTCATGGACAACCAGAACACACACGGCCCCGCGTCGTTGTATGAAGCCTTTGCACCCCGGGAGGCCATGCGGGTGCGAAAGCGGTTCGAGTTTCGGTACCCGCCGAAGCACGGAAGCTGGCTCACCAAGGCCGAGATCGAAATCGGCGCGTGGTCGCGACCGTGTCTTCGACGACGCATTCCTGATCGCGCCACCATGCTGCGGGAGACCGCAGCGTGGGTCAAGCGCCGCAACGCGGCCGGCGGCACGGTCGACTGGCGGTTCACGACGGCAGACGCCCGGGTGAAACTGAAGTCCCTATACCCGGCAATACAATGATTCCGTACTACTAGTGCCCGCCCGAAAATGCCCCTTTCGGATGGACCGCCGGCGCAATTGCGGGTTGGAACCCTCCCTCGGTGCCCCGTCCGCTCGGTTTCCGGGGGGATTTCTGCCGATGGGCAGCGGTATCCGGGCTTGTCCCGCCGCGAATCCGGCTGCCGGGGCGAGCGGCTCCGTTCCCGCCTCCGGCGGGCTTCGCGGATGGGGTGGAAGGAAGCCGCCGTCAGGCGGCGCGTCTTCGTCGTCGTTGGGCCCGGGCCCGGGCCTGCCGGTGCAGCAGCAGCCCGATTCGGTGGACGTTGAAGGCGGTCACGGACCGTGCCACCCTCCGGGCAAACCCGTCCCCCCTACGACAGGACCCGGTCCATGCCGCGTGGCTCGAGGTTGTGGATCGCGGACTCCACGGCCGGATGCTGCCGACGCATCTTCCGGAACGTCGGATCGGCTTCCCGTTTCCGGTCCGCCTGACCGAGCGTTCCCTTCTTCGGCAGCATGTTGTGCTCCAGCAGCTCGTCCAGGGTGATCCGGTTGGAGGGGCTGGGAAAGCCCCGATCGAAACTGCACAGGCAGAGGTCGGGGAAGCGAGCCTGGGCTTCTCGGATCATAGGCACGGCAGGATCCACGTCTCCGCCTTCCCACAGGACCCGAGGGTGCAGGAGGAAGCCGTGCTGATCCTCCAGCACGGCCACCGGCACTCCGAGTTCCACCGGCACCCCGGCCTTGCCCTTCACACACCAGCGTGTGTGCTCTTCGAAGATCGAAAACCCCTTCTCGCTCTGCGGAATCTTCTCGCCCTTCCGCAGACGGCGATCCACCTGGTGGATCTGCCGGCGGGCATGCTTGAGGTACGACTCGACCGAACGCACCGTGGGGATCGGGACGCCTCGCTCCCGAAGCACCGGTACCGTCTCTTCCGCCCGCCGGACCCACGCCCGGCTGGCGTCGAGATACGCCTTGACCGGCTCCGGACGGGCCCGTCGGGTCTGCCGAACCTGCTGGAAATGCTGCTGCAGTTTCCGGCTCCCATGCTGCCACTGCCGCCATCCGGACACCCCCAAGCGTACGGCGACGCGACCCGGATCCCGCACCAGGCAACGCATCGCATCCCACAACAGATGGACATCTGTCGGGTAGTGCACATCCGTCTTCACCACGAACGAATCGCAGCGGCCCCGCAGGGGGTCGTCCGACCGACGGCGGCCCCGGCCGTTCGCGCCGTCCGCGCCGTTCGTGCCGTTCGTGCCGTCCTTCCGCTTCCGTGTCCGCTTCCGTACCCTCGCATGGCCTTTCTCCGCGATCAGCTGCGACACCTTCCCCAGCACTTCCGGTGTCCGCAGGCTCACGTGGTCCACCATCGTCTGATATCCGTACCGGGTGTGATCCCAGATGTCGGTGTGCCCCAGAAACTTCCGAACCGTCCTGTGCTCGTTCACCCGCTCGTGCATGGGATCGAAGTCCTAGTAGTCCACCGACGTTGCATTGATGGCTGCAGGATGGGGCGGTATTTCCGTGTCGGTCCGTGTCGGTGCGTGTCGGCCCCGTGTCGGCACCCGCTGGAACCGGGCTGTTCGCTGAGATTCTCGCACCGCTTCTAAGGATCAGATAAAGAACACAATGGGATTATTAGGCCTCTATGGATCAGGTGTCAGGTCTGAGCATCGGGGCCAGCTCATGCCTGCAGCCCCCAATCCAACGTTTCCGTACTACTAGCCCAAACCCTGCTTCAGGAGACCCATCACCAAGATCTTCCACAACTCCATGCCGGGACGCCCTCGCAGGCGGGATCCCTCGGGAAGGATCCCCTCCTCCAGAATCTCGAACCACCGGACCCGGGTCGACCGGTCGGCATACACGTACTGAAGGCCACGCAGCATCGGCGGAATGTCCTCCCGCGAGTGTACGTTGATCTCGATCTCCTTGATCGCAACCTGGCCCCATTCCAGCTGAGAGCCTGTGCGGAAACTATTGAGCGGTCCCGATTCTGGTATCTGCGATTTGGCTGGAGAGTACATCGGGATCAAACAAGCCCATTCCACATCTGTCAGATTGCTTTCGAAGCGGTCTCTCCGACGCCGATACTTTGCACGAGCGGCCAGAATCGGGACCGCTCAATAGTTTCCGTACAGGCTCTGAGGACGGACGGTCTCCCGCATGGCCATTCTCCCGAAGATTCCTGAATCCCGCGCGATTTTCCGGCCCCAGCGGCCGATTCCCGCCCCACAGAGGGATTCTTCACCCCTTCAATAGCACACTTCCATCACTGGAGTCAAGTGGTTGTACTTTTTTCGGGCGGGCACAAACTAGTGCCCGCACCGAAAATGGTCATTTTGGCGGCCCTTCCGGCGAAATTTCGGGTTGGACCCACCCTCCGGGGCCTCCGGTCGCTCCGTTTCCAGGGGATTCCTGCCGATTCGCAGCGGCATCCGGGCTCTTCCCACCCAGAATCCGGACGCTAGGGCGAGCGGTTCCGTTCCCGCTCCCGGCGAGCTTCGCGGATGGGGTGGGGGCGCCGCTGTCAGGCGGCGCGTCTTCGTCGTCGTCGGGCTTGGGCCCGGGCTTGTCTCTGCAGCAGCAACCCGATGCGGTGGACATTGAAGGCCACCATGGAGAGCGCCACCATCCGCGCAAAACCCTCCGCCCCATACGACAGGACCCGATCCATGCCGCGCTGCTCGAGATTATTGATGGCGGACTCCACGGCCGGATGCTGCCGGCGCATCTCCCGGAACGTTGGGTCGGCGGCCCGTTTCCGGTCGGCCGGACCGAGTTTTCCCTTCTTCGGAAGCACGTTGTGATCCAGCAGTTCGTCCAGTGCGATCCGGTTGGAGGGACTGTGGAACCCCCGATCGAAGCTGCACAGGCGGAGGTCGGGGAAGCGGGCCTGCGCTTCCCGGATCATGGGCACGGCATGATCCACGTCTCCGCCTTCCCACAGGATCCGGGAGTGTAGGAGGAAGCCGTGCTGATCCTCCAGCACGGCCACCGGCACTCCGAGTTCCACCGGAACCCCGGCCTTGCCCTTCACGCACCAGCGCGTGTGCTCCTCGAAGATCGAAAACACCTTCTCTTCCTGCGGGATCTTCTCGCCTTTCAGCAGGCGGCGGTCCACTTGGTCGAGCTGCCTCCGGGCATGCTTGAGGTACGATTCGATCCGGAGAATCCTGGGGGCTCCGACGCCGTGCTCCCGAAGCGCGGGAACCGTCGCTTCCGCCCGTCGGACCTCCTCCCAGCAGGCGTCGAGGTACGCTTGGATCGGCCCCGGACGGGCCCGCCGGGTCCGCCGAACCTTCTGAAAGAGCCGCTGCAGCCTCCGGCTCCGATGCCGCCACTGCCGCCATCCGGACACCCCCGCCCGCAGGGTTGAGCGGCCCGTCTCGCGCACCAGGCAACGCATCGCATCCCACAGCAGGTTGACGTCCGTCGGGAAGTGCACATCCGTCTTCACCACGAACGAATCACAGCGGCCCCGCAGGGGCTCCTTCGACGGGCGACCGCCCGGGCCGCTCTTCCGCTTCCGCTTCCGCACCAGCGCATGGCCGCTCTCCGCGATCCGCTGCAACACCTCCCCCAGCACGTCCGGCGTCAGCAGGCTCACGTTGTGTACCACCGTGGGATACCGGTACCGGGTCTCGTCCCAGAAGCCGGAGTGTCCCAGAAACTTCCGAACGGTATGGTGTTGGTTCACCAGCTCGTGCAGACGATCGAAGTCACACCCCAGGACCTGCTTCAGGAGACCCATCACGAGGATCCTCCACAGCTCCATGCCGGGACGCCCTTTCGTGTGGGACACCTCGGGAAGGATCCCCTGCTCCAGGATCTCGAACAACCGGGCACGAACCGACCGGTCGGCATACACGTGCCGAAGCCCGAGCAGCAGCGGCGGAATGTCATCCCGCGAGTTCTCGTCGATCTCGATCTCCTCGATCGCAACCTGACCCAATTCCATCTGCAGGCGAATGACGTTTCGCATGGCAATTCTCGCGAAGATTTCCGAAAATCCGGCCGATTCTCGACCTCATCGGCCGATTCCCGCATCAAAGCGGGATTCTTCGTCCCCTCTATATCACGATTCCACTTTCAGAGTCAAACCATTGTACTTTTTCGGTGCGGGCACGAATTACTCGTGGGGGGTCGAAACTTTTTCCGGGTCCAATCTTGCGCGCCGCGGCGGGTTGGGTCGGCTTGACGCGCGGCCGGGATCCCGCCGGATCCCGGCCGCGTCAAGCCGAACCGTCAAGCGAAATGGAAGTCGGATTCGTCAAGCTCAACATCGGCGGCAAGGTGTCTGAGCTCGATTTGCCACGACAAGTCCTCGCCTGGGTCCAGATCTTCCGCTTCCGCATCGCTGTAAACGATGGCGCGGTTTTCCTTGACGCCAGAGGGAGAAACAACCGTCAAATATACGATTTCGAGATCTTCAAACTCGCTGACACCGTCGATCCCTTCTATTTGAATCCGGTCGTCCGACCGATCGAAGTCAAGGATCGTGTCCTTTCCGCTGTCTTGCCTGAACACGAAGACATCCTTGCCGGTCTCGCCTTTGAGCTCGTCGGTGCCGGCGTTGCCGTGCAGCGTATCGTCGCCGGCCCCGCCGTAGAGGAAGTCGTTGCCGGCGTTGCCCCAGAGCTCGTCGTTGCCGGTGCCGCCGTAGAGGAAGTCGTTGCCGGCGTCGCCGGCGAGCACGTCGTTGCCGCCGCCGCCGTACATGCGGTCGGTGCCGTTGCCGCCTTGCAGGAAGTCGTTGCCGGGGTCGCTGAGGAATTTGTCGCCGCCGTAGATATGGTCGTCGCCGTCGCCGCCCTTCAGCCAGTCGTTGCCGGCCCCGCCGTAGAGCCAGTCGGTGTCGTTGCCGCCGTCCAGGAAGTCGCGGCCGGCTTCGCCGTAGAGGTAGTCGATACCGTCGCCGCCGAACAGATGGTCCGAGTGCTTGTCCATCAATTCGGGATCCCGGTTCGGGTCCGATCCTTTCGGGTCCGCGTTGTCGCCGCCCCAAAGCTTGTCGGTGCCGGCCCCGCCGTACATCCGGTCCGCGCCGGCCCCGCCGTGGAGCTCGTCGGTGCCGGCGTCGCCGTGGAGCTCGTCGGTGCCGGCGCCGCCGTGGAGCTCGTCGTCGCCGTCGCCGCCGTGGAGCTCGTCGTCGCCGTCGTCGCCGTGGAGCTCGTCGGTGCCGGCGTCGCCGTGGAGCTCGTCGGTGCCGGCGCCGCCGTGGAGCTCGTCGTCGCCGTCGCCGCCGCGGAGCTCGTCGTCGCCGCGGCGGCCGTAGAGCTCGTCGTCGCCGGCGTAGCCCCAGATCCGGTCGTCGCCGTTCTTGCCGTAGAGCTCGTCGTCGCCGGCCAGACCGTGAATCTGGTCGTCGCGGCGGCCGCCGTAGAGCTTGTCGTCACCGGGGGTGCCGGTGATGGTCCGTCCTGGTCTAGACATGGGATTGCCTCCTTTGGTGGAAAGGTTGGGTGAAGAAAGGATCGCGTTTCACGCGATGAAGTCGAAGTCGAAGTCGAAGTCGAAATCGGACTCGGTCAATTTCGCCGCCTTCGTGCCGCTGACCTTGATGCTCCATTCTCCGGATGCATCCTCGATTACGGCGTGGGGGACTACGTATTTGGGAAACTTGGCCTTGCCCGTGATGATCAGGTCGGAGAACTGGATTCCGCTGTCGGCCGTGAAGACGATCAGATCCTCGCCGTCCTTGAATTGGGATATTTCGTCGTGGCCGCTGTTCCGGCCGAACACGAAGCGATCCGCGCCGCCGGCGCCGCGCAGGTCGTCGTCGCCGGCCCCGCCGTGCAGCACGTCGTCGCCCTTGTCGCCGTCCAGGTCATCGTCGCCGGCCCCGCCGTGCAGCACGTCGTCGCCCTTGTCGCCGTCCAGGTCATCGTCGCCGGCCCCGCCGTGCAGCACGTCGTTGTTGTCTCCGCCGTTCAGGTCGTCGTCGCCGGCCCCGCCGTGCAGCACGTCGTCGCCCCAACCGCCGTTCAGGTCGTCGTCGCCCTTGCCGCCGTGCAGCACGTCGTCGCCGCCGCCGCCGTGCAGGAAGTCGTCGCCCTTGCCGCCGTACAGCCGGTCGGCGCCGGCACTGTAGTAGCCGCCGTCCAGGTGGTCGTTGCCGTCTCCGCCGCGGAGCTCGTCGTCGCCGGCGTTGCCGAACAGAGAGTCGTCGCCCTTGCCGCCGCGGAGCTCGTCGTCGCCGTCGTCGCCGCTCAGGCCGTCGTCGCCGGCCCCGCCGCGGAGCACGTCGTCGCCGCCGCCGCCGTGCAGCACGTCGTCGCCGGCCCCGCCGTGCAGCCGGTCGGCGCCGTCCCAACCGAGCAGATCGTCGGTACCGGCCCCGCCGTGGAGCACGTCGTCGCCGGCGCCGGCGTCGAAGTAGTCGTTGCCGGCCCCGCCGTGGAGCACGTCGTCGCCGGCGCCGGCGTCGAAGTAGTCGCGGCCGGCCCCGCCGCGGAGCTCGTCGTCGCCGTCGGTGCCGAACACGTAGTTTCGCTGTGCCATGGTGCAATCTCCCTAGGTTCCGGCCGTCAGGTTCCGGCCGGCCGCCCGGAACCTAGCACTACCATGTCCTGAAAAAAAGGGCTGGACATTGCCGATCGGGCGGTGTACGGTCCCTCGCCCTGCGGACCCAATCGAACATCCTTCAGACGCTGCGCGGCGCGGAAGCGCGGTCCCGGGTGGCCGGGATCCTGTCGCGGGAGTCGTTTGCCAGCCGGCAGTCCTTGGGCCGCCGGGTGTGCGAGGAGTTTGCCTTGGTCGACGCCCTCGGCCGGTGGCCGGTTTCGGGATGCCTCAAGGCCCTGCGCACGCTGGCGGCGTCCGCGCCGGAGATCGTCCTGCCGCCGCCCCGGGTGCCGCCGCCGGACCGAACGCCGCGTCCGCTGGACGAGGCCGTTCCGGCGCCGGTCGGGGTGCCGGGGCGGGTGTCGGAGATCGAAGGGCTGGAGGTGGTTCCGGTGACGGCGGTGGCGCAGCGCACGGTGTGGAATACGCTGATTGCGCGCGAGCATCCGCACGGCCTGACGACCTTCGCGGGCCCTCAGGTGCGCTAGCTGGATCGGGTGGAGTGCGCCCCAGCGCCGGGATCACCTCCACCGGGTGATCGGTTTCAGCCGCTTCCTGATCCGTCCGGCGGTTCGCTGTCCCCATCTCGCCAGCCACGTGTTGGGCCGCCGGTTGCGGCGGCTGCCTGCGGACCTCGAGGCCCGCTACGGCCTGCGGGTGTGGCGGGTGGAAAGCTATGCGGATGCGGGTGTGCAGGGCACCTGCCTGCGGGCCGCCAATTTCGTGTGCGTGGGCGCGACGAAGGGGCGGGGTCGCCAGGACCGGTATCATCGCCGGGACAAGACCGGGAAGACGGTCTGGATGTACCCGTTGCACCGGCGCTGGCGCCGGGATCTCGGGGTGGCCGAAGTGGAGCGATGGCCGTCGCTTGCGCCCGGGGAGGGTCTCCGTGCACAGGAGTGGGCCGCGAACGAGCTGGGAGGAGCACCCTTGGGGGATCGGCGACGGACGGCGCGGCTGGTGAAGAGCGCTTCGCTGCTGGCGGAGGATCCGGGACAGAAGATCCAGGCCCACCCGGACCGCAGCCGTACGGTCATCAGCGCCTTCTACCGGTGGATCGAGCAACCGGCGGACCGCGCCATCACGGCGGACCACATTCTGGCACCCCACCGGGAGCGTACCCTCCAACGCATCCGGGGGCAGCGGACGGTGCTGGCAATCCAGGACGGGAGCGATCGGAACTTTGCGCGGCGTCCGGGGTGTGACGGTCTGCAGGTGATCGGCACGAACCAGACCCGTGCCTCGACCCTCGGCCTGCACCTGCATGCCACGCTGGCGGTGACCGACACCGGCCTGCCCTTGGGGGTGCTGCGGTTGGGGTTCGACCCGTTGAAGAAGCATGCGAAGACCGTCGCCGCCGGGACGAAAAGCCGGCGATGGCTCCACGGCTTCACGGACACCGTCGACGCCGTCCGGGAAGTCGGCGGCAAGACCCGCGTGATCACGGTCTGCGATCGGGAGGCGGACTTCTTCGAACGGTTTGATCTCCAGCGCCAGCACCCGCGGGTCGAGGTGTTGGTGCGGGCCCGGCATGATCGGGTCTTGGGACCCCATCGCCCGAAGCGGTTCGCTGCCCTGCAGGCCGGCCCGCCCGACGATCGGATCGACATCGAGATCGACGGCCTGACCGAACGCCGGAAATCGCGCGGGAAGCCGGCCCGGCCGGCGCGGCGCAAGCGCGTGGCCCACTGCGAACTCCGGCATCGTCGCCTGACCCTGCCGTCGACCCTGGAGGGCAAGGATCCCGTGTCCGTCTCGACCGTCCATCGGGTCGAAATCCACCCGCCCGAAGGCGAGAATCCGGTGCAGGGGTTCCTGCTCACCACGCTCCCGGTGCGCACCGGTCCGCACGCCGCCGAGGTGGTCGGCCACGATCTTCAGCGCTGGAAGATCGAGGATTTCTTCCGCGTCCTGAAATCCGGCTGCCAGGTGCAGTCCCTGCGGTTCCGCAAGGCCGAACGCCTGCAACGGGCCACCGCCATCCATGCCGTGATCGCTTGGCGCATCATGGTTCTGACCCTGCTCGGACGACCGGTCCCGGACTGTGCACCCACGCTGATGTTCACCGATCCGGAACTGGCCTTCCTCCGCGACTATGCCCGCGAGCAGACCATGCCGGCGCCCGATACCCTCGGCGCCGCCGTGCGTCGGGTCGCCCATCTCGGAGGGTATCGGGACCGCAAGCACGACCCCGAACCCGGACACCAGATCATGTGGCACGGCTCCAACCGCCTGAGCAGCGCCACCCTCGGCCATCGAATCGGCTTCCAGGCCGGCCAGCGGCAGGCCCTGGTCCGGGATCGGACCCCTCTGGTCCAGCCATAATTGTCCTGACTCGGTAGTTCTAGGCCGATCCCGAGCCCCGCGCCGCCGATCCGCCCCGGAACCGCGCGGGACGGGCCGGCGACGGCAGGGATCGCACCCCGGCAGATGCACGGCAGGGATCGCGCCCCGGCAGGGATCGCACGGCCGAGCGTCCCCTCGAACGGCCCGTCAGCGGCAATCCTCGGCCGTGGACACGGCCGTTTCGCCATCTTTGCCCCGAGAGAGGCCATTTTTCGGGACCCGAGGGATCGCGCACGTGAAAGATTGCGCAAATTTCGCGCCCATTTTCATTCGCTCAAAATTCACTTGCCGCCGATTTGCTCCGGGGCACTTCAAACTTTTTTCCGCTGGGCGGCTGGCAGGGAGCCGCCCCGGCGCCGCCGCAACCCCGCAGGGACGGACGGCGCATGGAGACGCGGGCCGGCGACGCCGCAACCCCGCAGGGACGGACGGCGCATGGAGACGCGGGGCCCTCGATCCGCCGCAACCCCGCAGGGACGGACGGCGCATGGAGACGCGCCCCGGCGCCGCCGCGGCCCCGGGGCCCCCTCTCGATGCGCGCGGCCGGCCCCCGGACGGCGCATGGAGACGCGGGCCGGCGACGGCAGGGATCGCACCCCGCCCGGCCGCGGGGCCCTCGATCCGCCGCAACCGCCCCCCCCCGGACGGCGCCCCGGACACGCGGGCCGGGGCCGGCCCTAGTAGTACGGAATCATTAGATTGATGGGTATAGAGACTTCAGTTTCACCCGGGCGTCTGCCGTCGTGAACCGCCAGTCGACGGTGCCGCCGGCCGCGTTGCGGCGCTCGACCCACGCCGCGGTTTCCCGCAGCATGGTGGCGCGATCAGGAATGCGTCGTCGAAGACACGGTCGCGACAACGCACCGATTTCGATCTCGGCCATGTTGAGCCAGCTTCCGTGCTTCGGCGTGTACCGAAACTCGAACCGCTTTCGCACCCGCATGGCCTCCCGGGGTGCAAAGGCTTCCTACAACGACGCGGGGCCGTGTGTGTTCAGGTTGTCCATGACCCGTACGATCTTCTTGCCGGGGAAGTGATCATCCGCGAGTTCCCGGAGGAACTGCGCCCAGTCCCGCGCCGTGCGGCGGTCGGTGACCTTCACCGTACGCCAGTTTTCATTGGGCGCGAACGCCAGGAAGAGATGGGCCGTACCGTTTCGCTCGTATTCGTAGTCGACGATTTCCGGCTGCCCGGGCCGCACGGGGCGGGGAAGGCGGGTTTCCTTCGTCTGCTGCCGGCGGGTCTCATCCATGCAGACCCGGACCTCGTCTTCGGCAAAATCCCGCTGGTACGTGTCCAGCACCTCCTCCATCGCCGCCACGAACGGCGCATTGCGGCTCGGGGGAATGCACCAGTACTGCTTCAGCCAAGGCTTGATCTCCTTTTTTTAGAGTCTTCCGTACCGTTT
Organism: Alphaproteobacteria bacterium; assembly: GCA_965115815.1. Taxonomy (GTDB): domain Bacteria; phylum Pseudomonadota; class Alphaproteobacteria; order TMED109; family TMED109; genus VXPW01. The sequence goes on from OZ220465.1 coordinate 4,342,374, forward strand.
CTTTCGAGATGCTCTCGACGATCTCCATCTCCATCCGACGACCGGCCAGCAGCTTCAGCGTCCAGCGAACACAACCTTCGGGCGGGGAAGAACCGGCCAGAGCCACCCGCTTCGCTTCCTTCGCCCCGTCCAGGAGTTTCGGTCGGCGGTTCTCCTGCTCCCGACGGCGAAGGGCGGCCTCCAGACCCTCCAGAACACAGCGCTTGCGCAGGCGTTCGACCGTCGAAGCACCGATACCCAAGCCGCGCGCGATGTCCACATCTCGGAGTTTGCCGCCGTCGCGCCCTTCGTCCGCCATCCGCAGAATCTGCGCCCGACGACGACGCCAGGCGGCTCCGGTACCGTCGACGATCGCCTGGAGTTCCCGGCGCTCCGGCACCGAAAGGCGCACTCGAGCCGGGTAGGAGGGGTCGTTGCCGAGCCCCTCCCCCCAGTTACGGTAGGAATGCGCATTGCTGCGCACCCCCCGCACAGATCCGGACATGGACGTTAATCCATCCGGCTCCTACCTCGAGTGCTTGACGGCAAACCGCTGGTCCGGCCATGGGTGGCGGATGGTTGCGCGCGGCCAAAGAATTTTGGTCATGCGCTCCAGCCGCTTCCAGTCGAAACGGTGGCGCTGGGAGCGGCGGCGTATCGCCCGCATCCATAGGCGTTGCAGCCTTTGGCGGAACGTGCGCAGCCACCGGGTCGCTCCCGGGACGGCGTAGTAGTTGAGCCAGCCTTGACAGACCCGCCCTAGCCACGTGCCGACCTCCCATAGGTCGTAGTGCCATCGTTTGCGAAGCACCACCCCGATGCGCGTCAAGGTCCTTGTGACCCGTTTTGCGATCGGCTTGCGCCCAAGCCTGAAGTGTCCGGCCCGGGTCTTCGTGCAGAAGTGCCTGAAGCCCAAGAAGTCGAACGTCTCCGGCTTGCCCGCCCCGCGCTTCCGGCGGTTCGCCGTGGCGAACCGGCCGAACTCGACCAGACGGGTTTTGTCCGGATGGAGGCCGAGCCCAAAGCGCTCCAGCCTCTCCCGAACGTCGCGAAGGTATTGCTCCGCATCCCGCTTGTACTGAAACCCGACCACGATATCGTCCGCATAGCGGACCATGATCGCTTGACCGCCCGGAACCTTCGGACGCCATGCCTTGTGAAACCACAGATCCAACACGTAGTGCAGGAACACGTTCGCCAGGCAGGGGCTGACAATCGCACCCTGCGGCGAACCCACCCCGGTGTCGCTCCATGATCCGTCGGTCATGACGCCAGCGTTCAGCCATTTGTGGATCAGACGGATCACCCGCCTGTCGCCAATGCGGTGCTCCAGGAACTTGATCAGCCAATCCCTCGGGATGGTGTCGAAGAATGCCCGGATATCTGCATCGACAATCCAGTTGACCTTGCGCCGCTCGATCCCGAACGCCAGGGCGTCGAGAGCGTCATGCGCCCCTCGGCCCGGTCGGAACCCGTAGCTGAAGCCCAGGAACTCCACCTCAAAGATCGGTGTCAGGATCACATCCACAACTGCCTTCTGGACGATCTTGTCCTCCAGTGCAGCAATCCCGAGCGGTCGTGTCCCGCCGTCCGGCTTGGGTATCTCAACCCGCCGAACCGGCGACGCCCGGTACGCTCCTCCACGGTGCAGGCGCGAGTGCAAGTCGAGCAAACGCTCGTCCAGATCTTCGCCATAGGCCTCCCACGTCACGCCGTCGACTCCGGCCGCGGCTTCCTTCTTCAGGCCGAGCCAGGCCGACCGGAGCACCTCCGGCGTGATGTGGTGAAAGAGTGCAGTAAGACGCTCCTTCGGGTTCCTCTCTACAGCTTTCCGTATCCGGTCCGCCGCCTGTGGCACGCGTGCCCGACCCTGCGTTCGGCGCGTGCTTTGGCGTCCCGAATTCCCCTTGGTTGGGGCCCTTTCCTCCAGCAACTCCGCAGGAGCTGACGCTCCCTTGTTCGCCGCCTTCCCAGGTCGTACGGCCCCATCCGACTTCTTCAAACCGTTCGTCATAGGCTTCGGGTTTCTCCTTCCCTACGCGGTCCCGCCACGATCGGCGGGACAGCTTGAAGATCTCCCAGGGTCCCAACAGAAGACGTACGGACGTGTAGGGGTTCTCGGACACCGCGGGGCTCGCCGGCATCTCACCCAATCGATGCCTGCGATGGTGCCTTCGGCCGATCTGAAAACCTCGGCACCCCGGATCATCGTCTTTTCGGTGCTCATTAGCCCCACCCATCCGCACCGCTGCCGACGCTTCGCCTGCCCCCTCACGGGAGCCGACGCACGGCTCGCGGAGAAACGCGGTTTGGTTACTCCTTCGTTCCAGGGGACTCTCACCCCCTGTCTTCTGCCAGTTCGCCTGGCACACCAGATCCGGACGTGCCCGCATTAGGGCATCCGGTTCCTTACAGGACAGGTTCGCTCAAGCGGTCCCGTATCCGTGCATGATCTTGGCCGTAGGCAAGGGCAAGCGGCGAAGCAGCGCGGTCATCTGGTCCCAGTTCACCCGGGCCGAACGACTGCGCCGCGACAACCACTTTCGCCAGATTCGGATCACTTGGTAGCGGAAGCTGGCAGTTCGGGCACGGTTCCCGCTCCGGCCGTAGTAGGCGCAATGGCCTCGTAGGACCCGTGCGAGATAGTTGCGCTGGTAGAGCAAGGGCGCGTGTCGATGCCGTCGGCACCACTCCCGCACCGCTCGCACCGACCGCGCCAAGCGGCCCTTGGCCGTGAGCTGGCGCAACACCGCATACTTCCATCTCGACCGCACCCAAACATGGGTGAAGCCCAGGAAGTCGAAGGTGGCGCCCGCTCCCGGATCCGGGGGCAGCTTGGCCCGAAAGTCAACGGAACGTGTCTTCTCTGCGTGCAGCCTCAGCCCGAACCGGGCCAGGCGCTGGCCGAGGACGGCCAGCACCCGTTCGCAGTCCCGCTGATGCTCGAAGAGCAGCACGAAGTCATCCGCGTATCGCACCAGTTGGCACCGGCCCCGGAGGCGGGGCTGAACCGTCTGCTCGACCCACCGATCCAACACGTAGTGCAGGAACAGGTTGGAGAGCAGCGGCGACAGCACGCCGCCTTGCGGCGTGCCCGCTTCCGAGGTGTGCCGGACGCCCTCCTCCAGGACGCCCGCCCGCAACCATTGGTTGATCATGCGACGGAGGACACCGTCCTTGATCCGCAGGTCCAGGAAGGCGCGGAGTTCCCGATGCGGGATGCTGTCGAAATACTTCGATACATCCGCATCGATCACCCAGCGCTTCTTCTTCTTCATGATGCCCTGGTCGATGGCGTGTAGGGCCTCCTGCGCCGATCGTCCAGGCCGGAACCCATACGATCCCGGCACGAAGTCCGCTTCGTAGATGGGTTCCAGCAGCATGAGAATGGCTCGTTGCGCCACCTTGTCTTCCAGGGTCGGAATGCCCAGGGGCCGGACCTCGCCGTTCCCCTTCGGGATCCAGGTCCGCCGAACCGGCGGCGCGAAGTAGCGGCACGACAGGATCCGATCCCGGAGGTCCTCCAAGTTGGCCTCCAGGTTCTTCTCGTAGTCGGCCGCGGTCACGCCGTCGATCCCGGCGGCCCCGTCCTTCCGGGTGCGACGCCAAGCCTCCCGCATCCAGTCCCCGTCGATCAGGTGGTGCACCGAGGTGAACACCCGGTCCGGGTGCTTCCTCGCCTGCGCGGCTATCCACTGTTGTTTCGTCGACGTGTTGGCAGATCGCAGTGTCTCTTCCACCGTTTCCCTCCAGTGGTTCTGTTCCTGCAGCACGCCCCTTCCCTCCGGCGGCACCCGGTGGACCCGGTTCCCCGCCTTCGACGGTAGTATGAGCGTGCTACGACTTCCTGTCCCCGCGTGCCCTTCGGCTCATGGGTTTCGCCAGCCGGGTCCGCACGATGCCTGCAGGTTTCGTGTTCGCTCGCGCGCTCCCGCCGCCGTGCAGGCACAGCGGCCGGCCGGGGTCTTAATTGATCACGCTGGCTATCTCCCTTTCCAGCGGTCATTCCTGCGGGCAGGAACAGGATCTCCCAGGTTCCCTGGCAAGCCATCCCGCGGCTTTGCGTCGTTCTCTGACCCCGGACGGTCCGTTGCGCCTTGCCCATGCATGCGGCACTCCGGTGCGGCCCCCACTGCTCGAAAGATGAAGGCACCGACGTTGAGGATTACGAGGCTCCATAGCGACGCTTCGCCGCCCGCTGTGTACGCTTCACGACGTGCGTTACCGCACGCCATGCCACACTCGCTCCCGGCTGGCGGGCTCACCTTTGCCGGGCGGGGGTCGAACCCGCAGGCTTGCGACGAAAGGTTTCAACCTACGTCATGGTTTCCCCCTCTCCAGGGCTTGGCCTGGCGCAATCGAGCTTCCTACCCTGAGGGTTGGCCAGGATCCACTCCGATCCCCGCACCGAACCCCTGCAGACAGGCTCGGTTCCCGGAAACCGGATCCGTCCGATCCCCAAGAGAGCATGAGCGCCTGCATGTTCGGCATCGGGTCTGTGGGGATGAACAAGAAAGCGCCGTACCGATCGGGCGCTCACGCGTGCCGACACGCACCGACACGGGGCCGACACGGACCGACACGGAAATCTTGCCAGAATACTGTCGTCAGTTCAACGTTTCCGTACTACTAGTGCCTGCCCGGAAAATCACTAAGATTTGGATTACATGAATGAAAGCTCGATATTGACAGGGCGAAGATTCATCGAATCCAGCCTGATTTCAGCGGAATATGCCGTCATATGCCATCAAAGAAGGAATCTTCGGTTCCCCAGATTCCAACTACGGTTGCATATACAATGTGTTGTGATTTTCCGTGCAGGCACTAACTAGTGCCCGCACCGAAAATGGTCATTTTGGCGGCCCTTCCGGCGAAATTTCGGGTTGGACCCACCCTCCGGGGCCTCCGGTCGCTCCGTTTCCAGGGGACTCCTGCCGATTCGTAGCGGCATCCGGGCCCTTCCCACCCAGAATCTGGACGCTAGGGCGAGCGGTTCCGTTCCCGCTCCCGGCGAGCTTCGCGGATGGGGTGGAGGGGCGCCGCTGTCAGGCGGCGCGTCTTCGTCGTCGTCGGGCTTGGGCCCGGGCCTGTCTCTGCAGCAGCAACCCGATGCGGTGGACATTGAAGGCCACCATGGAGAGCGCCACCATCCGCGCAAAACCCTCCGCCCCATACGACAGGACCCGGTCCATGCCGCGCTGCTCGAGATTATTGATGGCGGACTCCACGGCCGGATGCTGCCGGCGCATCTCCCGGAACGTCGGGTCGGCGGCCCGTTTCCGGTCGGCCGGACCGAGTTTTCCCTTCTTTGGAAGCACGTTGTGATCCAGCAGTTCGTCCAGTGCGATCCGGTTGGAGGGACTGTGGAACCCCCGATCGAAGCTGCACAGGCGGAGGTCGGGGAAGCGGGCCTGCGCTTCCCGGATCCTGGGTACGGCATGATCCACGTCCGGACCTTCCCACAGGATCCGGGAGTGTAGGAGGAAGCCGTGCTGATCCTCCAGCACGGCCACCGGCACTCCGAGTTCCACCGGAACCCCGGCCTTGCCCTTCACACACCCGCGCGTGTGCTCCTCGAAGATCGAAACCACCTTCTCTTCCTGCGGGATCTTCTCGCCTTTCAGCAGGCGGCGGTCCACTGGGTCGAGCTGCCTCCGGGCATGCTTGAGGTACGACTCGATCCGGAGAATCCTGGGGGCTCCGACGCCTTGCTCCCGAAGCGCGGGAACCGTCGCTTCCGCCCGTCGGACCTCCTCCCAGCAGGCGTCGAGGTACGCCTGGATCGGCCCCGGACGGGCCCGCCGGGTCCGCCGAACCTTCTGAAAGAGCCGCTGCAGCCTCCGGCTCCGATGCCGCCACTGCCGCCATCCGGACACCCCCGCCCGCAGGGTTGAGCGGCCCGTCTCGCGCACCCGGCAACGCATCGCATCCCACAGCAGGTTGACGTCCGTCGGGAAGTGCACATCCGTCTTCACCCCGAACGAATCACAGCGGCCCCGCAGGGGCTCCTTCGACGGGCGACCGCCCGGGCCGCTCTTCCGCTTCCGCTTCCGCACCAGCGCATGGCCGCTCTCCGCGATCAGCTGCAACACCTCCCCCAACACGTCCGGCGTCCGCAGGCTCACGTTGTGTACCACCGTGGGATACCGGTACCAGGTCTCGTCCCAGAAGTCGGAGTGTCCCAGAAACGTCCGAACGGTAGGGTGTTGGTTCACCCGCTCGTGCAGACGATCGAAGTCACACCCCAGGACCTGCTTCAGGAGACCCATCACGAGGATCCTCCACAGCTCCATGCCGGGACGCCCTCGCAGGCGGGATACCTCGGGAAGGATCCCCTGCTCCAGGATCTCGAACAACCGGGCACGAACCGACAGGTCGGCATACACGTGCCGAAGCCCGAGCAGCAGCGGCGGAATGTCATCCCGCGAGTTCTCGTCGATCTCGATCTCCTCGATCGCAACCTGACCCAATTCCATCTGCAGGCGAATGACGTTTCGCATGGCAATTCTCGCGAAGATTTCCGAACATCCGGCCGATTCTCGACCTCATCGGCCGATTCCCGCATCAAAGCGGGATTCTTCGTCCCCTCTATATCACGATTCCACTTTTAGAGTCAAACCATTGTACTTTTTCGGTGCGGGCACAAACTAGTACCGGACCGTCGAAATCGCAGGAAAACAAGGCGGTAGCGCACGCCACTGGCAACCCGTCATCAACTGGTACAGCAGCGCCTTCACCACCTCGCGCAGATCTACCTCACGGGGACGACCCGTCGACGACGGTGCCGGAAGCAGCGGCTCCAAACGAGGCCATTCCGCGTCGGTCCGATCGCGTTCGAAGCGGTTTCCCCGACGCTGATACTTCGCACGAGCGGTCTCGCTCCAAGCCATGGCATCCTCCCAATGTCGTCGCCAACCACATCGTAGAGGCTCGAATCGGGGCCGCTCCATAGTTTCCGCACAGGCTCTAATGCGGGCACGTCCGGATCTGGTGTGCCAGGCGAACGGGCAGAAGACAGGGGGTGAAAGTCCCCTAGAACGAAGGAGGAACCAAACCGCGTTTCTCCGCGAGCCGTGCGTCGGTTCCCGTGAGGGGGCAGGCGAAGCGTCGGCAGCGGTGCGGATGGGTGGGGCGAAGGAGCACCGAAAAGACGAGGATCCGGGGTGCCGAGGTTTTCCGATCGGCCGAAGGCACCATCGCAGGCATCGATTGGGTGAGAGGCCGACGCGCCCCGCGGTGTCCGAGAACCCCTACACGTCCGTACGTCTTCGGTTGGGACCCTGGGAGATCTTCAAGCGGTCCCGCCGATCGTGGCGGGACCGTGTAGGGAAGTAGAAAACCAAAGCCTAGGACGAACGGCTGGAAGAAGTCGGATGGGGCCGTACGACCTGGGAAGGCGACGAACCAGGGAGCGTCAGCTCCTGCGGAGTGGCTGGAGGAAAGGGCCCCAACCCAGGGGAATTCGGGACGCCAAAGCACGCGCCGAACGCAGGGTCGGGCACGCGTGCCACAGACGGCGGACCGGATCCGGAAAGCCGCAGAGGTTCGACCGGAAGCGACGGGAGCGCAGGACCGAGAGTTCGGGGTCGCGCGCAACCCTCCGCCGCCCAGGGCCGGATCCGCGGTTTGCCGTCCAGCACCCGAGGTAGGAGCCGGATGGATGAACGTCCAGGTCCGGATCGGTGCGGGGGGTGCGCAGCCATGCGCATTCCTACCGTAACTGGGGGGAGGGGCTCGGCAACGACCCCTCCTACCCGGCAACTCCTGGACGGGGCGAAGGAGGCGAAGCGGGTGGCTCTGGCCGGTTCTTCCCCGCCCGAAGGTGGTGTCCGCTGGACGCTGAAGCTGCTGGCCGGCCATCGGATGGAGATGGAGATCGTCGAGAGCATCTCGAAAGAAACAGCAAGAAGATCCCATGCTTGTTGCTGTGATGCGATCGGAGTCTCGATCGCGACGCGGGTCGACGCGTTCGAGTCTGCGATTGTGAGATGTGCGGACGTCTGCGGCCCGGTGGCGGCGCGGATCTAGGCGCGAGGGGTCCGTTTCGGCGGATCCGGGGCGAGCGAGAGGCCGGCCGGGTTGGGTGGCCCGGCGTGGATCCTTGCGGTTTCGGTCGGGGTGTGAGCGTAGTCAGCCGGGTCTTGTGACGGCGTGCAGGACCTGCTTGCGCTGGTCGGCATAGGGGTGGCGGGCGTCGGCGAAGCTGGGGAAGGGCTGGGGCAGCTTCCGCTGGTTGTGGAGGATGACGGCAAGGGCAAGGGTGTTGAGGATCGCGTGGTTTGCGGGTGCGTTGCGGGCCCGGAGCCTGGAGTCGTCTTCGCGGAAGGTGGTATCGCGGATGGGGTGATGGCTTTCGACCACCCAGTGACCGCGGTTCCCTGCGAGTAGCGGTTGCGGCGAGGCGCGGTCGGCCGCGACCGAAGTCCTGCCGTAGGCGTGTTCCATGGTCGGTTTTCCGGATTTCTTGAATTCGACGCGCCGGGTGACACGGAAGATCGGTTTGACATGGGGATCGTGGATCATCTTCGCGGGCGGGGTGAAGACTTCGATGCTGCGTTGCTCGATGCGGCCGTGCTCAAGCGTGGGCGTTTCGCGGTAGCGTCCCGTGCTTGTGGTTTCCCAGTGGATGCTCTCGAACGTCTCGAAGGTCTTGGGAGCGTTGCCCTTGACCGTCATCATCCCGTCGGCGCCATGGGTCTCGACGATCAGTCGTGCCGTCTCGCGGGTGGTGTGGAGCGCGTCGAGCGTGAGTAGACGGCCGGCCACCGGCGCGGTCTCGAGCGCGGCATGGACGGCGGCGATCTCCCCGCCTTCGTCATGATCGTTGAGGATCGAGACCGGCATGCCGGTCCCGTGCTCGATCCGCGAGACCGTCTCGTACTGATCCTCGCCGGTGCGGTTGGCGCCGCGAATGCGCGTGCCGTCGACCGCGATCGCGTGGCCGACCCGCAGGCGCGGCTGCGCCCAGCGCCGCAGAGCTTCCTCGATCCACGCCGGGTCGGGGTTCTGCAGCACCCGGTGCACGGTCGATTGGGACACCGGTTCCTACCGGCCGGTGTCCGGGTTCTTCCACGCACCGATCGGCGCCAGATCCTTCTGCGTCATCGCCTTCGCGTAGCGTGCCGCCGCCACCGCGCCGTGCCGATTCGCCAGCCGCGCCAGCACGATCACGCACAGCACCGAGGCGATGCCGTGCGTGCGCCCCTGCGCGCGCCGGAAGTCGGAACGCGCCGCAAAATGCTGGTACATTGAGCGCAACTCCCGCGCCGACCGGCCGCTCTGCGTCGCCCGCAACTCCCACGCCGCGGGAAGCGGCGCACGATCCCGCAACCGACGACAGGCGTCGCGACGCAGCGGAACCACGTACAGATCTTTCGCTTCCCCGTGCGGATCCGTATAGCGCCCGTTGGCGCGCGCATAGCCCTTGCTCCTGCCCACGTACTTCCAGTTCGCCGCCTTGTACAAGGTGCCGCGGAACTTCGTCGGTGAGACCAACGACTCCGCCACCCGCAACGGATTGCCGTACGCAGCTTTCCAGTCGTCGCTGAGACGCCGCTGCATCCGCGACAACGCAAACGAGGCAAGACCCCGAAACGCCCGGCGACCTCCCAGAATCACAAACCTCGTGTGGTTTCCGATCAGGTGCAACCGCTCAAACTGTTCTTTGCGGCGCCAACCCATCCAACGGTCCCGCGGCGCACAGCGGAAGGCGCCCGTTTGCCAGCCCGCAGCGCCCATCCACCGCCCGCGCCACGTGAACACGTAGCGCAGACCTCGACCCGCAAACTGCTGGAAACCCAGATCGTGATGACGGTCCACCACACGGTTCCAGCGACACACCTCATCCGGCCGCGCCAAGCGCACCACCACATCCCGGAGCGCAAAACCCTCCGGAGTCGTCTCGAAAACATCCGCGGCGCGTTCCATGACCACCACGGATCCCACGCCGCTTCACAAAAAGCCAGCACCAATACGAATCATCCGGAATCCGCGGAACCCAGCCTTCCAACAAACCTAGCATGGGATGGCCGTGAAAGAAACAGTGCGGAGGACTCGGAAAAAAAGGAGATCAAGCCTTGGTTGAAGCAGTACTGGTGCATTCCCCCGAGCCGCAACGCGCCGTTCGTGGCGGCGAGGGAGGAGGTGCTGGACACGGATCAGCGGGATTTTGCCGAAAACGAGGTTTGGGTCTGCATGGATGAGACCCGCCGGCAGCAGACGAAGGAAACCCGCCTTCCCCGCCCCGTGCGGTCCGGGCAGCCGGAAATCGTCGACTACGAATACGAGCGAAACGGTACGGCCCATCTCTTCCTGGCGTTCGCGCCCAACGAAAACGGGCGTACGGTGAACGTCACTGACCGACGCACGGCGCGGGACGGGGCGCAGTTCATCCGGGAACTCGCGGACGATCCTATCCCCGGAAAGAAGATTGTACGGGTCATGGACCACCGGAACACGCACCGCCCCGCATCGTGGTAGGAGGCATTTGCACCCCGGGAGGCCATGCGGGTGCGAAAGCGGTTCGAGTTTCGGTACCCGCCGAAGCACGGAAGCTGGCTCCACAGGGCCGAGATCGAAATCGGCGCGTGGTCGCGACCGTGTCTTCGACGACGCCTTCCCGACCGCGCCACCCTGCTGCGGGAGACCGCAGCGTGGGTCAAGCGCCGCAACGCGGCCGGCGGCACCGTCGATTGGCGGTTCACGACGGCAGACGCCCGGGTGAAACTGAAGTCTCTATATCCAGCAATCCAATGATTCCGTGTTACTAGCGTGGGATCGTCTTGGACTCGTACCCGGGCTGCGGTCCGTGCTGCCGCCCGCTGTGCGGCAGCGACCGGCTGCGTGAGCGGACCTTCGTCCTCGAATTTCCGGACTTCCGCCGGGCGCGATGGGCAAGGAGGGGTTGCACGAGACCGCCCGCAGGGCCCATCAGAGCACATCCAAGACCTTGGCCGCGGCGGACGGCCGGGCCGCGCAAGCGGTACCGCATCCTCTGGATTCGGGGCGGCAGGGGGTGAGCAGTTACCCCGATGGCTTGCTTCCGATGCCCATGAGCACACTCTCCCTGTCCCCTCCCGAGGCGGTTCCGATCGGACATTCCTGCTTCTCGTTGGCGGAGAACGAACGCGGTCAGATGATCTACTTTTCGAACCTTGGGCCGTTCGATTCCCACGATTACGAACGGCATGCGAAGCCCGCCTGAACGGTCGTCGGAGGTTCATGATCCTTGCCCGTCGGGAGCGATTCTCATACGGGGTAATTTTGTTTAATGATTCCTGAGCATCCCATCATATGGGCCACGTCGCCGACTTTCTCGGAAACAACCGTGTAAGTTCTTCATAAAATCGCCCTTTGACCGTCCTCGGAAGAAACCTTTGAAGCAACAGTGTTCATGAAGCGTAGTGGTGACGACAACCGCCGTCACGAGTCAAATCAGATCCGAATATGCGCGCAATTCCTGACTCTTGATACAGCACTCAGAAAAATTTGGTCGAATACCCAGCAGAATTCGAATTTTACAAGCACAAAACGAGGATTAGCATCAAACACGTTGCCCCGTACGAGAACCGCACCCTGCCTGTCAGCATCCCCGAGGTCGCGACGTCTGAGCCCGTGTTCGTGCACCGCATGATCACGGAACACACGGCGGAAGCGTCCATTCAGAACGTGCAAGCCCGCAAGCAGGCGCCGGCCGCCGTCCTGTTCGAAGGATCCGGGAAGAGCCCGCTGCCGCTCACGGAAGAAGATGTGCGCGTCCTGTTCGAACCCGGATGACAGGCGGCGGCAGAGCTCCGCCGGGCTGGTCCTGACCGGCACCGCCCATCGACGGCGCGGGCCTCGGGCGGAACCCTCGGCCCCGTTCTCTCCCGAGTCCTGCGGGATCCCGTCTCACGCAGATCCCAGCGCCGGCCGGGAGCGACCGGGATCACCGCGAGTAGTACTCGATGACCAGCTGCGGGTTCATGCGCACCGGGTACGGCACATCGTCGAACTTGGGCACGCGCACATAGGTTCCAGCCAGCGCCTTCTCGTCGAAGCCCACGTAATCGGGTAGATCCCGTTCCTGATCCTGCACCGCCTCCAGGATCAACGGATGCTGGCGGGAACGCTCCCGGATCGCGATTACGTCCCCCTCCCGGCACGTGTAGCTCGGAATCGTCACCCGCTTGCCGTTGACCGCCAGGTGTCCGTGGCTGATCACCTGCCGGGCCGCAAAGACGGTCGGAACGAGGTTGAGCCGGTACACGATCGCATCAAGCCGGCTCTCCAGCAATCCGATCAGCTGCTCGCCGGTATCGCCACGCATGCGGGCGGCCTTCTGGTAGTAGCGCCGGAACTGCCTCTCCGAAATATTTCCGTAGTAGCCCTTGAGCTGCTGCTTGGCCATCAACTGCTCGGCAAAGTTCGACGGTTTGCTCTTGCGGCGCCGGCCGTGCTCGCCCGGCCCGTAGTCCCGCTTGTTCACTGGGCTCTTCGGGCGCCCCCACAGGTTGCAGCGAAGGCGGCGGTCGATCTTGTGGTGCGGGTGTTTGCGCTTGCTCATGCTCGCCAAGGCGGAATACGCCCGGAATCCGGGCAATCGGGACGGATGATGCGTGCCGACCCCGGCCGCACGCGGCTCCCACCATACGCCTGGATGCGACGCGGTCAATCCGGGGCCCTGCGCGTTCGCCGGAGGGCACTCAGGACACCGTGCAGGGTGCGCAGGTCCTGATCGCTCAACCGGTTCCGGACAAAGATGGCGCGGACGCTGGCCGCCATGCGCGGCGCTTTCTCCGGCGGATACAGGAAGCCGGTTTCCGCCAGCATCGCAAGCAGCCGCTGCAGGAAGAACTCCAAGTCTTCCCGAGGCGCGGGCGGGGCGGGCCCCGGCCCGGCCAGGAGGTCGCCCGCCGCTCCGTGCCGGTGCCACTCGTACGCCATCACCAGCACCGACATGGCGAGATTCAACGATCGGAATCCGACGGCCGGAATCGAGACCACCGTGTCCGCCACGCCCAGTTCGTCGTTGGCCAGTCCAGCGTTCTCCGGGCCGAAGACGAGGCCGGTGCGCTGGCCTCGCCGGGCCGCCCGGCGCAACCGCGCCGCGGCGGCAGCCGGCTCCACTCTCTCGTGCGGCCGGGCCCGGGGCCGGGCCGTCAGCGCATGCACGATCTGCAAGTCGCGGGTCGCCGCGGCCACGTCCGCGCATACCGCGACCCGCAGTCCGGTCCGATCCAGCGCGCCCGCGGCGGCCGCGGCCGCCGCGGGGTCCGGCCAAGCATGCCGCGGGGCTGCAAGCCGCAGTTCCGCGAGACCGAAATTCGCCATGGCCCGGATTGCCATCCCCACATTCTCCGGCAGTTGCGGACGCACCAGCACCACCACCGGCGGCCGGACCTCCGTCACCGGCGCCGCCACACCGTCCCCGAGGGCGTGTCTTCCAGGACGACGCCGGCGGCGGCGAGCTGCGTCCGGATTCGGTCTGCCTCTGCGAAATCGCGCCGCGCCCGGGCCGCACGGCGGGCGGCCACCAGTTCCTCGACCTGCAAGTCCGCGGGACCGTGGTCCGCCGCCCCCTGAAACCACTGGCGGTCGGGAACTTCCAGCAACCCCAGCGCCCGCAATCCCGCGTGGAGGCCGGCCCCCCGATGGTCGTGCAGGGCCGCGATCGCGCGCGGCGTGTTGAGGTCGTCGCAAAGAGCCTCCATCACGGCCGGCGGGGGCGACCGGGCCGGCGGCTCGCCGGCGACGCTGCGCCGCCAGCGGTCCAGCTGCCGCCGGGCCCGCCGGAGCCCGTCCTCGGTAAAGTCGATCGGCTGACGGTAGTGCGTCAGGAGGAGGAGCAGACGAAGCGCTTCGCCCGGATGACGGCCGAGCAACTCGCGTACCGTACGAAAGTTGCCGAGCGATTTCGCCATCTTCTCGCCTTCGGACAACAGGTAGCCGTTGTGCATCCAGTAGCGGGCGAATTCGGTTCCGGGATCGGCCGCGCAGGACTGCGCGATCTCGTTCTCATGGTGCGGAAACGCGAGATCGATCCCGCCTCCGTGGATGTCGAACTCCGCCCCGAGGTATTTCCGGCTCATGGCCGAGCATTCGATGTGCCAGCCGGGCCGGCCGCGCCCCCAGGGACTCTCCCAGCCGGGCAGGTCCGCCTCGGAGGGCTTCCACAGGATGAAGTCCGCCGGATCCCGCTTGTACGACTCGACCTCCACCCGCGCCCCGGCCCGCTGCGCTCCGCGGTCTCCGCCCGCCAACCTTCCGTACCGCGGCAGCGACGGCACATGGAACAGCACGTGTCCGGCGGCCACGTACGCATGCCCGTGCCCGAGCAGTTTCCGAATCATCCGGATCATCTGCGGAACGTGCTCGGTGGCGCGGGGTTCGACATCGGGCGCGCGGGCGTTGAGGGCGGTCATGTCTTCTTGGTAGCGTGCCAAGGTCCGCGTCGTGAGATGGCGGATCGTGACCTGTTCGGCGGCGGCGCGGGCGTTGATCTTGTCGTCCACGTCGGTCACGTTCCGGACATAGGTCACGCGCGGGTACAGGCTCCGGAGCAACCGCACGAGGAGGTCGAACACCACGACCGGGCGCGCGTTTCCGATGTGCGCGTCGTCGTAGACGGTCGGCCCGCAGACATAGATCCGGACATGCTCCGGATCCCGCGGAACGAAGCGCTCGCGCCGGTGGGAGAGCGTGTTGTAGACGGTCAGCGCCGGAGGAGGCACGCGGTCAGTCCGCGAACCGGTTGGTGATCGGATAGCGACGGTCACGACCGAAGGCCCGGGTCGTGATCCGCACCCCCGGCGGCGACTGGCGCCGCTTGTACTCGGCCCGAATCACCAGGCTCCCGATCCGCCGGACCAACTCCGGATCGAACCCGGCCGCCTCGATCTCGGCGACCGACTGCTCGTCCTCGACCAGCCGCCGGAGCACGGCATCGAGGACATCGTAGGGGGGCAGCAGGTCCTGGTCGGTCTGTCCGGGACGAAGCTCGGCCGACGGCGGCTTGGCGATGCTGGGCTCGGGCACCACCGGCCCCTCCGGACCGAGCAGGCCCGGCGTCCAGTTGCGGTTCCGCCACCTTGCGAGATCGTAGGCCATGGTCTTGTAGACATCCTTCAGCACCGAGAAGCCGCCGTTCATGTCCCCGTACAGGGTGGCGTATCCCACCGACATCTCGCTCTTGTTGCCGGTGGTGAGCAGCAGGTGGCCGAACTTGTTGGAAAACGCCATCAGGACGGTGCCGCGAAGCCGCGCCTGCAGGTTCTCCTCCGTGGTGTCCGGCTCCCGCCCGGCAAACGGCCTCTCGAGCAGGCCGCTCAGAGCGTCCACCGCCGCGGCGATCGGAACCGTCTCGAGACGGATTCCCAGGAGGTCCGCAGTGGCCGCCGCATCGTTCAGGCTGCCCTTCGACGAGACCGCCGACGGAAGGCGAACGCCGATCACCCGCCCCGCCCCGAGGGCATCCACCGCCACCGCCGCGGACAGGGCGGAATCGATCCCGCCCGACAGCCCCAGCACCACTCCCGGAAACCCGTTCTTGTCGACATAGTTGCGCAATCCGGTGACCATGGCCAGCCAGATCCCCTCCATCGGTTCCGGCACCGGATGCACCACTCCCGGTTCGGGCTGCCAGCGCTCCCCGTCGGACCGCCAGTGCGTGATCATCAGATCCGACCGCCAGGAGGGAGCTTGGGCCACCAGCCGCGCGTCTCCCGCGAGCACGAACGACGCGCCGTCGAACACGAGTTCGTCCTGCCCGCCGACCTGGTTGACATAGGCCAGCGGCAGGCCGGTCTCCGTCACGCGGGCCACGGCGTGGCTCAAACGCTGGTCCCCCTTCCGGGCATCGAACGGCGAACTGTTGATCGCCACCAGCAGGTCGGCGCCCGATTCCCCGAGCGTTTCCGCAATGTCGGGAAACCACATGTCCTCGCACACCATCAGCCCGATCCGCACCCCGCGAAAGGCCACGGGACCGGCCGGCGGGCCCGCCCGAAACACCCGCGTCTCGTCGAAGACTCCGTAGTTGGGCAAATGGTGCTTGATCCTCCGGCTCCGCACCGCACCGGCGTGGAGCAGGAGAGCGGCATTGCCGACCCCTCCGCCGCGAAGGGCGACGGGAGCCCCCAGGATGACGGCCGGGCCGGTCCCGTCGATGCGGTCGGCTAGGGTCCGGACCGTCTTGCCGGCAGTTTCGACGAAGGCTGGCCGCGTCACGAGGTCCTCGGGCGGGTACCCGGTCAGGACCAGTTCCGGCAATACCACGACATCGGCCCCGGCCGCGCGCCCACGCCGCCACGCATCCAGGATCAGTTCCGAATTGTGCGCGAAGTCGCCCACGATCGGATTGACTTGGGCGAGTGCGAGCGTCAGCGTCGCCACCGGTGCGCGCTTCAGGTCTCCGGCACGGTCTTGCGGAGCAGGAATTCACGGCCGACCTTGACCCGCTCCTCGGACCCGTACCGGATGACGTCCGCCGTGGCGTAGGTTTCGGACCAGTCCTCCGGCAGATACGATCCCGTTCCGATCAGGTTGACCGGGACCGATGCGCTCGCCATGACCTTGCACTTCGTGGCGCTGAACCCGGAACTCGCCACGATGCGTACCTGCTTCCAGCCCGCCTCGTCGAGCGCATGCCGGAAATACCAGATGGCGGCCGCGCTCACCCCGGTCCCCACCAGCCACCGCAGTTCCTGTTCGGTGCGATAGGTGCGGATCGCCTCCGGAGCCCAGCGGTCGAGAATCGCGTAGGAGCGGGCGGTATCGAGTCCTTCGACAAACCGCCCGCCGTGGGTATCGAGCCGGAGCGCGAGCTCCCCGGCGCGGGCCCGCTCGGGAAAGGCCTCGCAGACGGCCAGCGCATCCGTGACCTCCTGTCCGAAGTAGTCCACCAAGACCGTCAGCGGCTCCTCCGGGTACTGCGCTGCAAACATCTCGGCCGCCCGCACGGTCGAGCCGGCATAGCCGATCAGGGCATGCGGCATGGTGCCAACCCCCCGGGGGGCGGACAGCAGCGGGGCCGTGGCGTCGTTCGCCGTGCCCACGAACCCGACGGCGTCCGCTTCGCGCCGGGCCCGTTCGGAACCGACGGACGCTCCGTAGGCCATCAGCTCCTGCATTTCGGCGCCCGCGCAGTGCCGCGCGTCCATGGCCAGAAACCCCACTTTCGGGAGGTCGCTGCACATACTGTACGCGTTGTAGGCGGCGACCGACGGAGGGCCCAGCTTCTGCAGGTAGATGGTCTCAAGATCCACCAGATCCGAGAACGGGCCGTCAAGATAAAGCAGCGGCTCCCCCGCTCCTACCCAAGCCCCCTCTTCATGGCAGAGATCGATGTCGAACCGGACGCCGCGCCGGGCCGCGGCCTGTTCCAGCCAAGCGACGGCAAGGCGCGGACAAAAGAGAACCGGCCGGCGCATGAACACCGCGTACGTCACGGACCGGTCGCCGTACTGCTTGACGATACCGCGCGTAAGCTTGAAGTAGTGATCCGTGCGCCGAGCCACGTCGTGTTCGAACACAGACATTTCCGCCCCGCGGCGTATCGGTTGCGACGGAACCGTGCCACACCCCCGGCCGGCCGGCAACCGGCAGGGGTCATCACCCCGGGACGGCCGCGGCTTCGCGCACGGCCGCCGGCACGACCTGCAGGGTTCCGTGGGAAACCGCCCGGACCGAACCCGAGGGTCGCTCCCGGTCCGGGAGGCCGAACGGCCGGGCAGGTTGCCGTGGTCCCCGACTTCCGGCACCGGATCCCGGAAGATCAAGCGCAATGCAGCGGACGAGGTCGTCGACAAGCCTTCCGGAACCGGAATCCTGCGCCGCGGACGGCGGCCGGGAGGCCGGTCGATGGGGGGGGGATCCGGGACCGACTCTTCCGCCCGCGTGGACCCGGCGCGGGAGCCGCATCCCGGGGTCCGCCCGAAGCGCCTCAAGTATCCTGCCGCCCCCTTGCCTGTTGCCTGCGCGCAGCGTCGGCGCGCTTCGCCGACGCCACCGGATTCCGGCTCTGATGCGCGCTCCTGGCGCCGTCGGGCCCGTTCTGGGGCACCCTCCCTCGGCATCCGTCTGCTGCTTTCGGCCGCGCAACTGTGGTTTCCAAGACCGAGGCTTTCCGTTCGATCGTCGTGCTCGGCGGTGATGGGAGCATCGGGCGGACCTCCGCGCTGGGGGGCTACCTGTTTCGCGCACCCTTGGCCGGGCGTCCGATCCTGCCGGGCACGAACCGGAAGCCCGGTCCGCACCCGGCGAAATCACTGCTGGCCCTGTTCTTGTTCTTCGAACCTGCGGAGAAGTTCATAACAATCTTTCGCAATCGCAGCCTGCTCCACGGCCACTGTCTCTCCCTTGAGCCGAGCCAGCTCCTCTGCTCGGTCATCACCGGAGAGAAACAGGAAGGCAGGCCAAAACAGGATACCAACGCCCACGGCCACGGCATCATTAGTGCCTGCACGGAAAATCACAACACATTGTATATGCAACCATATTTTGAACTTGGAGAACCGAAGATTCCTTCTTTGAGAGCATATGACGACATATTCCGCTGAAATCAGGCTGGATTCGATGAATCTTCGCCCTGTCAATATTGGGCTTTCATTCATGTAATCCGACTCTTAGGGATTTTCCGGGCAGGCACTCATTATCGGCTGTGTTGCTCTGTGCGCCTGCGACCTCTCGCACGTTTGAGCCGATCCTGTGCAGCTCCTGGGCCAGCTGATCGCACGTGTAGGTTTGGTACACGAGAGGGGAAACATAGGCGGTCTGTATATTTTCGGGCGATTGCGCGCACGCGGCCATGACTGCCGTCATGGATACGAGACCGATGGTACCGGCTCGGAATTTTCTGCGGAGGCCCGCAGACCCGTGAGAATGAAACTCCGTAACCGAATCAAGCTGGCGCATATCGGGATCCTTGAGCATGGGGTTGAAATCTACCGTCGGTCGCCGCGGCAAATGGGCCCGGGTACCACGGGTACCGCGTACCCGTCCGCAAGGGATCGAAATCCTGCCCGGGCTTCCGCCCTCCGGCACCTTCCGCATCCCAACATACCGCGATCGCGGTATGTTGGGATGGAATGACCAGGCGGCACCATGTCGCTGCGTCAGCATCCAGGCGCGGGTTCAGCACGACCGTGCCGGAAACAGGGCATCATGGAAACCGCAACGGCCGCCATCGACTTCGCACCCCTCCATGCGCTCGACGGGAAGCTACGACTGGAATCGCAGGTGGAGCTGGCCGGAGTGCAGTGTGCCTACCAGACCTACGGTACCCTGAACGCCGAGCGGTCCAACGCCATCATGATCTGCCACGGACTGACCGGAGACCAGTACGTGGCCGGCACCAATCCGCTCACCGGCCGGGCCGGATGGTGGGATCATGTGGTCGGGCCAAGACGGGTACTGGATACCGACCGGTACTTCGTGATCTGCGCCAACGTGCTGGGCGGCTGCCTCGGAACCACCGGCCCGTCCACGGTCAATCCGGAAACCGGACGGCCGTGGAACATGGACTTCCCGGTCTTCACGGTGGCGGACATGGTCAACCTTCAGGTTCACTTGATCGACGCACTCGGGATCGACCAGCTGTTCGCCGTCATTGGGGCCTCAATGGGCGGAATGATGGCGCTCGAGTGGGGCACCCGCCATGCGGACCGCGTCTTTGCCTCGGTTCCGATCGCCACCTCCTGGCGCCACACCGCCCAGAACATTGCGTTCCATGAAGTCGGGCGGCGCGCCATCGCCGCCGACGCGAACTGGCATGACGGCACCTACCGCGAACGGGGTGTCAAGCCGGAGAAGGGCCTCGCGGCCGCCCGCATGGTCGCCCACATCACGTACCTCTCGGAAGGAGCCTTTCAGGAGAAATTCGGACGCGAACTGCCGCGAGACAGCCAACTCTCGTTCGTGCTCGACCCTGAGTTCGAAGTCGAACGGTATCTGGACCATCAGGGCAAGACCTTCGTCAAGCGCTTCGATGCCGCGAGCTACATGTACCTGACGCGCGCCATGGACTACTTCGATCTGTCCGCCCGCCACGACGGCAATCTGGCGGCCGTCTTCCGGGGCGTCGGAACCCGGTACCTCATCGTCTCGTTCACCAGCGACTGGCTGTTCCCGACGGCCGAAGCGCGCACCCTAGTGCGGGCGCTCAACGCCAATGCGGCCGACGTGAGCTTCATCGAAATCCCGGCCGACTACGGACACGACAGTTTCCTGATCGGAGGCACCGCGGACTTTCACGATGTACTCGAGGGATTTCTGGACGGCACGGCCCGACGTCGGGGGCTGAACTCGTGACCCAACCGCTGCCGAGCCGGGCCGACCTTCGGTTGATCGTGAGACTCGTGCCTCGAGGCGGACGAGTACTTGACGTCGGGTGCGGAGACGGAACGCTCCTGCAGATCCTGGAAGTCGAGAAGCAGGTCGACGGGCGCGGTATCGAGATCCGAAATCGACGGGTCGAAACCTGCATGCGGAAAGGGCTGTCCGTCATCCAAGGCGATGCGGACACAGATCTTCCCGACTTCCCGGACGGCTCCTTCGACTACGTGATTCTCAGCCAGGCGCTCCAGAACATGCATCGGCCGCGGGAGGTACTCGACCAGCTTCTCCGGATCGGCCGTCGCGTGATCGTGTCCTTTCCCAATCTCGGGCATTGGCGGGCCCGCATCACGCTTCTCTGGCACGGACGGATGCCCACCGTGGATGCCAACGGAAGACCGCGTTCCTGGTACGACACCCCCAACATCCACCTCTGCACGATCCGCGATTTCCTGCTGATGTGCCGGGCCCTCGCGATCACCGTCGAAGAAGGGCACGCTGTCGGAATTGACGGCTCGCTCCGGCAGATGGGAAGAGGAACCACTTGGAATACGCTCCGAACGCACCAGGCCGTGTACGTGCTGACCCGGATACCGGAAAGCGCCTGAACGGACCCGGATCCGGCCCGGCCCCGGAGCATGGGAAAGGCTTGGGATTGCGGTCGGTGGGCCGCCATGATGCGGATCGGTCCCTGCACGGGCGCTCGAAGGCGCAAACCTTCCACGGGATCTCCATCATGGCCTCGGATCGGGGCACGACCCCCAAGTGCTCAACCCAAGTTTAGCGAGAGATTCTACAACACACTGTTACAAAAGGGCTTGGTACACTTCGTGTACTACAATTGAGGCAGACCGTCCGTCTTCCGCTGTTTCCGGGAGCGTGCGGAATCCCGTGTGCGCCGTAGATCCTGCGCTGCGCAGGATTCGACGCGGGTGGACACGAACCCGGAGGGCTTGGCCGTCCAATGGCATTCGGATATGCGCGTCGAGGTGACGGCGGTTTTCCCACACCGGCAAGCCTTGGATAGGAAGTGACGTTTCGGTGCGTGGGCGGGTCGGTCCACGCACCGCTTGACCAGCGCCCGCCGATTCGCATGATGCGGTCGAATCGTGGATGCGGGAATCCCCATGGACCCGCGAATCATCGATCTGAAATCGACCCCCTTTTCAGGCCGCCGCCGGACCCGGAAGCCGATCGCGGAGGTTCGGGGGACCGGGGGGCGGTGTTCCCACTGCAGCCGCAACGAACTTGCGAAGACCCTCTGCGAGCATCTCCACGGGACGACGCGAAGGGCGGCTTCAGGGTCGAGGCCTGCCTCGGGATGCGGGAGACCCGGGAGCGCCACGGCATCCTGACATCGTCGCCCGTGCGCGAGGACCCCGTCTGCGACAGGACCTCCGCCCCGGTCTGGACTTCGCGGCCTCCGACCCGCAGCCGAAGATCGTGGCCCCGCGGTCGGAACGGCGCCCGCTTCGCGTCGAGCCGGTCCCCGACACCGAGGGGCGGCAACTAGGGCCTGTTAACGCTATAGCGGCTTGAGGGCATCGACGATGAGTGCGAAGTGGATGAAGAAGGTAAAGACGACATCCAGCTCGTCGAATCTCGTGAAGACACGCCGAAATCGCTTGATCCTTCGAAACAGACGTTCGACTTCATTCCGTTTCTTGTACAACTCCCGATCGTATTCCCACGGCGTGATCCGGTTGGCTTTCGGTGGGACCACGGGCTCCCGTCCCCGGCCTGCAACCCACGCACGAGTTTCGTCCCCTTCCTAGGCCTTGTCCATCACCAGACCACGTGCGGTATCCGGCAATATCATGCGGTGCAGCAACGTGCGCCCTTGGGCCCCGTCGCCCTCCTGTCCTCCGGACAAGGAAAACCCTACCGCGCTTCGATCCTTCGCAGCTACCCGATGAAGCTTGGTGGTCCAGCCCCCGCGCGACGTCCCGATGGCCTGAGCACCGTGCTTTTCGAGCGCTCCCGTACCGTCCGGGTGCACTTTCACCACGGTGCTGTCCAAGGACAGCACCTCGACCTTCACCCGCATGATCTCCAAACGCTGCAACTCCGCAAACACCCGATCCAGGACGCCCTTCTTCGCCCAGCGGTTCATCCGGGTGTAGATGGTGTGCCAGTTGCCGAAGTGCGCCGGCAGCCCGCGCCACGTGCATCCCTGCTCGGCTACGTACAGGATGGCGTTCAGGACCGACAGAGTACTGAGCAAGACCTTGCCGCGGTGCTTCGGAAAGACAGGAGCGATACGCTCATACTGGGCTTGCGTGAGTTCCATGACCGGGAATCCTCTCTACGAACCGGGGATCCGGATTCTACCACATATTCCACCACATAATGCGTTAACAGACCCCAGGGAACATCCTCGTCGACCGGCACCCCTACCTCGGCTACCAACGCCCTTTCAGGGCGCAGGTTCGCTCCTTCGTGACCGACAAGGAAGGGCGCCGGCTGGGCTGCATCCGGTTCGAAGCGGGGACAAGACGCTTCCGTGCCGGGACCGCGGGATCGGATGGACGGACCGCAGGCGTGACCGCAACCGGCACCGGAGGACGGTCCCTTCGCGGTACCTCGGGTTCTCTTGGGTCATCTCGAAGAACGTGGCGTCTTCGGCCGTGGCTCTGGCGACGCACCGACTTGCCGACGACGGGGAGCGCCTCCACGGCAGGCGTCCCGTCCGCATCGAGACTTTCGTCGACGAGACCCGGTTCCGGGCCTCGTGCTCCCATGCGGCCCACGGGGAGCGCAGCGGGGACACCGCGGGTCGGGGCACGTCGCGCACGGGGGTCGCCGTGCAGGCGCTCTGCGAGGGGCCCGGGAGATCCGGCGCGCGGAGCGCGCCATCCGAACGCGCACGCCTCCGACGCGGGCCGGACGGGGACGGTCGGCCGCCGCCGACCGCCGGTTCTCGAAACGCCGGGAAGCGCTCGCGCGGCCGCCGCCGCGATCGCGGAACGCGAGGACGCGCGCGGGCAGAGACGCCGGCGCGTCTTCCACAGCCTGCGGCTCCTGGGGTTCGTGCTCCGCCTCGTCGCCGCGCCGCGCGGGCAAGGCTACGGGACCCCGCTCAGCGGGCTCCGGGAGCCGGCGGCGGCGTCGACGGCCGGCGCGACGCGGGAGAAGCTCGACGAGGATGCGTTCCGGCGCCGGCACGCGGAGAGCCTCGCCCACGGTCCCGAAGGCACGCTCGCGAAGGGCCACAGGACCCTCGCCGTCGACGGCTCGAAGATCACACCCTGCCCAGGGAACTCGCGCAGTATGGCGACCGTGCGAGCGATGGTGCCCACGACCCCCAAGGCAGGGTCCGCGCCCTCTACCGGATCGGCGACCGCATCCCGGTCGATTTCGACCGGTTCGACCCCGAGAACGAGCGGGCCGCCGCCCTCGTGCACCTCGGCCCTGCGGCCGAAGGCGACGTCATCGTCTACGACCGCGGCTCCACCTCCTTCGCCCTGGCTCTCGCCCACCGGGAGCGCACACGGAACTTCGGGTTCCGCATCCGGAACGGCGCCAACTCCGGGTTCGACGCCTTCCTCGCCTCCGGCGAGAGCGACCGGACCGTCATCCTCGACGCGCCCAGGGACGAGACCGCGCTGCGCTCGAGGACCCTGCGCGCCCGGCTCGTCCGACCGGCCCGGACACGGAATCCGGCCTCGCGACCTCCCGGCTCGACGGCAACCGGGATCCCGTCCCGGCGATCTCCGATCGCGATCCTGCTCGTGGGGGCGTGGAAGAACGGTACCCGACCGGGACGTTCCGGATCGAGGCCTTCCACGCCCAGTCCGAACGCGGCGTCCGCTAGGAGCTCGACGCCGCCTTCGTTCGCATCACCCTCGCCCGCCCGTGCGCGAACCGCTGCGACCACGATCTCGACGACGGCGACGACCGGCCGGCCCTGCGCACCCACGTCCGCAACGGCCTGCGCCTCGTCGGCAAGGAGATCGAGGCCCGGTTCCTCGCGCAGAGCGCCAGGGGCGCCCGGTCCGTCCAGCGGATCCGGTCCGGCCTCTCGCGGTGCATCCCGCGCGAACGGCCCGGGCGCAGCTCCGTACGGCAGTCGAAACCGCCCAGGAGCAAGGGGCAGCACCGGGTACCCGTCGGACCCCGACACCGGCCACCCGACCCGGCCCCCGGCTTCCGGCCACCGCCCGAAGCACGGGGGTTCGTATTCGAATGCCAGAACAACGTATCCGAATGCCATTGATGCGCGCCCCGGTGCCGCACCGGAGGATGAACCGTCGGACCCGGCACACCGTTGATGCACGAGGGATGGTCGCCGGTTCTGTCCGAAGAGGCCCTGAACGCAATTGCTCGCCGCCCCGCAACGACGTTGGGATCCGAACCCACTCGGCCCGGCAAGGCGCTTTGCCGTCGAGCGCGAATGTGGGAGCGACAGGTGCCTTGCGGCCGATGACGGCCAAGGACGAGAGGGACGGCACGTCCAGCCTCCGATTCTCCGTGGTGCCGTCGGCACGCGATCGTCCGATTTGCGGGCTGTGCATGGCGGCTGCTTCGAACCGAATTCGTCCTCTGCTGCAGGCACGGGACCGCACTCCGGATCCCGAATGCTCGGAATGCCGGGCCTTGTCGTTCCCTCAACCTCCTGTCCTGCAGCCTTCCGTCAACGCTTCCGGTAATTTCCGACTCACGCCGGACATCGTGACGCGACGGGGTTACCGAGCCGTCACGAACGGCCGAAGGCGCCGCGCTCGCCGCTCGCCCGGAATCGCGGTCGGAACGTGCATCCGCTTCAGGCCTTCCGCCAGCAAGACGCCCGGGAACGGAAAGGGAACCCGCTCCCACACCGCCGCCACGCGCAGGTAGAGGGCGGCCGGCAAGGGAGGTGCGCGCAGGGCTCCCCAGACTTTCTGCGGCTCGAATGCGGCCGCAGCCAGTCGTCGGCGCAGGCCCGTGGCGGTCACAGGCCGACCTTGGCGGAAGGGATGACATCCGCACCATGCCCAAACGCCGAAGACGTTCGGGACCACCAGAAGGATCCGGCCTTCGGGCGCCGTCATGCGCCAGACTTCACGCAGGACGGCGGCACCGTCCGCTTCCTTATCCGGGGCATGCAGCAGCAGCACCCGGTCGAACACGCTGTCGGCGATCGGCAGCGAATCCGCCTCAATCACGACCTGCAGCCGCGGCGAAGCCGACACCGGTATCCGAACCCCAATCTGCAGCCCCACCCTCCGCTCGGCCTTCCCGGCCACGGTTCCGGTGGCCGCACCGGTCGGCCCGAGGATCGCGACCCGGAGCCCGCGGCAATCCCCCCACCCGGCTTCCATCGCCGCCGCCAAGAGACGGTCCGCCTCGGCTCCCCGCCGCGTCCGGTAGAAGCGGACCGTCGCACCCAGCGACACCGTGCAGACCGACGGAATCCTAGGGGACGGCCCGGAACCCTTCGTCCACCGGCACCTGGTAGCCGCTGGCCAGCGCGTTGGTCTCGTTGGCCATGGCGGTTACCGCCAGCAGTTCCCCGATCATGGCCTCGGTCGCTCCGAGCTTGCGGGCGGCGGCGGTATGCGAGTGGATGCAGTACCCGCACCCGTTGGTCGCGCTGACCGCGACGTACACGAGTTCCTTGACCAAGGGGTCCAGGGTCCCGTCGCCCATCACCGCCTTGAGCGATTCCCACGTCCGCTTCAGGGTCGGTGGGTGGTGGGCGAGTGCCTTCCAGAAATTGTTGACCTGCCGGAGATTGCGGGTCTCCAGAATGTCGTCGAAGACTGCCCGGACTTCGGCGGGCGCGTCCTCGTACTCGATCAGCGGAACCGTTGCCATGATGAATGTCCTCGCGCCGGGGCCGGAGTTCAGGCGGTCGCGTCGATGGCCGACCGGAGAGTCGCGAAAAGGTGGCCGATTTCGTCGCCGGAGATGATCAGCGGCGGCGAGACCGCCAGCACATCGTTCGTGTAGCGCACCAGCACTCCCGCCTCGTAGCACCGCAGGAACACCTCTCGACCCCGCTCGCCGGGAGCCCCTTCCCGGGGTCGCAACTCCACCCCGGCCATGAAGCCGAGGTTCCGGACATCCACGACATGCGCCAGCCCGTCGAGTTCGTGCGCCGCAGCTTCGAACGCGGAAGACTTGGCCGCCGCGCCCTCGAAGATCTGCTCATCACGGTACAGATCCAGCGTGGCCAGCGCCGCGGCGCAGGCCAGCGGGTGCCCGGAATAGGTGTACCCGTGGAACAGTTCGATCATCTGTTCCGGTCCCGTCATCAAGGCATCGTGAATGTACCTGCGCATTCCGACCGCCCCCATGGGAACGGTGGCATTGGTCAGACCCTTGGCCAAGGTCATGAGGTCGGGCCGGACCCCGAAACGAGCCGCGGCAAACGGCGCGCCGAGGCGCCCGAATCCGCAGATCACCTCATCGAAGATCAGCAGGATTCCGTGTGCGTCGCAGTGCGCGCGGAGGCGTTCCAGGTACCCGACCGGCGGGACCAGCACGCCGGTGGAACCGGCAACCGGTTCCACGATCACGGCTGCAATCCGGCCCGCGCCGTGACGCTCCACGATTTCCAGCAGCGCATCGGCCCGCTCGGCGCCGTGCCGGGGCTGGCCACGACTGAAAGCGTTCCGGTCGGGGAGATGAGTGTCGGGCAGGTGATCGACCTGCGTCAGCAGGTTCGGGAACTGTCGCTGGTTGATCGCAATCCCGCCGACCGACAGGCCGCCGAATCCGACACCGTGATAGCCCCGGTGGCGACCCACCAAAAGGGTGCGCTCGGTGTCGCCGCGCGCCTGGTGGTAGGCCAGCGCGATCTTGAGGGCGGTGTCCACCGATTCCGATCCGGAATTCGTGAAGAACACGTGGTCCATGTCGTCGGGCAGGAGATCCCGCAGGCGGCTGGCCAGCAGGAAGGTTTTCGGATGACTCATCTGGAAGGCGGTCGCATAGTCCAGTTCGGCCACCTGACGCTGCACCGCTTCCACGATTTCGCGCCGACAATGACCGGCGTTGACCGCCCAGAGGCCGGCAGACCCGTCGAGCACCCGACGTCCATCCGTGGTCCGGTAGTACATCCCGTCCGCCGTCTGCAGCAATCGGGGGGCACGCTTGAACTGCCGGTTGGCTGTAAACGGAAGCCAGAACGCATCCAAGTCGTTCGGCACTGCCGCATCGGAGGAAGCGGGCGCGGAGAGAGGCGGCGGCGCAGTTACAACGTTCATGGGATCCCTCGCAGGGCTGAGCGCCTGCATTCTAGGCTTGTCGCCGCGCGTGCGCAGCGGACCGGATGGCCGGGTGGGGCGCCGAAACACCCGCGGACCCCGCGCCGGGTCCGGCCCGTTGCCGACGGGGCCCGGAAGGCGCCATCCCGGACCCGTCCGGGAACGTGGAATCCGGGCTGTCGGGCGACAGGCCGGAACACGCTCACACCACGACGATCCCACGCTGCTAATCCAGCGGCGACCGGCGAGATTTTCGGTCTGCGTCGCGCTGCAATCGTGCTGCCAAGGCTCCATTAGACCCTCTCGGCGCGAAAAATTGCGATCAAGGGGGGGGGATCTGTGATGACGCAAGCCCCAACGCACTCGGATTTCGCGTCTCGGAATCAGCGTGGGATCACCGTGCGCTCACACCACGGCTGCCATGCCGCCATCCAGGTTGACGGCGGTGCCGGCGATGTACGCGGCTTGATCCGAGGCTGGAAACGCAACCAGGTCCGCGTACACGGATTCCTCTCCGATGCGGCCCAGCGGACCGCCGGCCGACAGTTCCCGGTACCGCGCCTCGACCAGACGTCCGGCGGCGCGGCGAACCCACTGCGCGCTCGGCATCAGCCCGATGCAAAGCGTGCTCTCCCGGATCCGGTCCGACGCCATATTCGTTGGCAAGCGGCTTGGTCAGGTCGATCCTGGACACGCGGGATGCACAGGTTCGGCAGGGCCCGCGCGGGCGGTGCCTTGCCGCCGATGATCGGGGCGTTGACAACGCTGCTGCTGCCGCGGCGCAGGATCGGAACGTCCAAACGGCAGATTCGCACCGCCGCCATCACCTTGAGGTCGAGATCTTCCTGCCAGGCAGCAGCATCCATTTCCTCAAGCCAGACAGCTGCCGAATTGCCGGCGTTGGTGACCACGATGTAACGCCGTTGAGTCGGTCCACGGTCGCACCGACCAGTCGTTTGATGTCCACAGCCTTCGATACGTCGGCCGGCACCGCAAGAACCTCGGCGTCGGAGGTGCTCGCCCGCGCCGCGTTCCGGAGACGACCCCCAGTTCCAGCC
The DNA here is from genome assembly GCA_965115815.1 of Alphaproteobacteria bacterium. Classification (GTDB taxonomy): domain Bacteria; phylum Pseudomonadota; class Alphaproteobacteria; order TMED109; family TMED109; genus VXPW01. The sequence continues at coordinate 4,370,911 of OZ220465.1, forward strand.
TTCCGGCCGCTCCTCCCGATCGCGACGGCTGGTGAGGCAGGGAGCAGACCGCCGCCCGGACCGAACCGGCAGCAAACCGGGCCCAGTCCTACCGAAATAACAGACTCCCGGACAAGGAAATTCGCTTTGGCAGGCACGGCGGGTCCGGCGGCAGCCGAACTCCGCGCCGCATCCGGGCGCACGAGATTCGGGGCGTTCGCTCAGGACCACACGACCACCCTGCGCACGGGGGTCGAACGAGCCCCGCGCGTGCGCGGCGGCGGTAAGGAAGCCGCCGTCAGGCGGCGCGTCTTCGGCACGAGCCCCGCGCGTGCGCGGCGGCGGTGGAGACACGACCCCCTGCGGGCGGCAATGACATTCGGATACGTTTTCTGGCGTTCGCAGAAATAAGCCCTCGCGCTCCGAGCGTTTACCCGAAGCCGGGGGCCTGTCCGGTGACCGGTGTCGGTGTTAGGCGGGTTACCCGGTTCTGCCCCTTGCTCCTGGGTGGTTTCGACTGCCGTACGAAGCTGCTTCCGGGCCTTTCGCGCGGGATGCAGCGCGGAGAGGCCGGACGGGATCCGCCGGACGGACTGGGCGACCCTGGCGCTCTGCGCGAGGAACCTAGCCTCGATCTCCTTGCCGCCGAGGTGCAGACCGTCGCGGAAGTGGGTGCGCAGGGCCGGCCGGTCGTCGTCGAGATCGTGGTCGCAGCGGTTCGCGAACGGGCGGGCGAGGGTGAGGAGGACGAAGGCGGCGTAGAGCTCCGGTCGCACGCCCCGCCCGAACCGAGCGGGGAAGGCCTCGATCCGGAACTTCCCGGTCGGGTACCGTTCCTCCCCACCCCAACGAGCAGGATCGAGATCCGAGAGTGCCGGGACGGAATCGCGGCAGTCGTCGAGCCGGGAGGTCGCGAGGCCGGATTCCGTGTCGGCCTGCCGGTACCGGACGAGCCGGACGCGCAGGATCCTTGAGCGCAGCGCGGTTTCGTCCCCGAGCGCGTCGAGGGTGAGGGTCCGGTCGTTCTCGCCGGAGGCGAGGAAGGCGTCGAACCCGGAGTGGGCGCCGTTCCGGATGCGGAACCCGAAGTCCCGTTTGCGCTTCCAGTGGGCGAGGGCCAGGACCAAGGAGCAGGAAGCCCGGACCATTCTTTTTGTCGCGATCGACACCGGACAACCGCGGCAGAGCGGCCGTTCTTGAAGTTGGTGGCACTTTCTCGAGGTCGGAACCGGCATATCGACAACGAAATCCGCTCCCGAATGGACTTCCAGATCTGCCTACAACGCCCCCTCGCCGGACGAAACATAACAACAGAAGAGCCCTGGAGCCTTTCAACCGGACACGGTGAACTCTTCGCTCATGAGGGGCCGTACATCGTGGCCCATGAGGATCGGCTTTCGACCTCTGTGTGCGACAACGCTGGATGGGCTGAAGGCGGTGTCGGCGGCCGAGGGCAGCACGCGCTCGTCCTTGGCGCGGGGATGGTGCGAGCGCGAGGACGGACGCCACGCGAAGGGCGCCCTGGCCGGGCCTCGGCGCGCGCGGCCTGGCCGGGTCTTGCCTTGTCGCTCGACCTTGTCCTGCCTGCACCCAAGCCTCATGAATGCAGAGTCAATCATGTCCGGTTGAAAGGCCCTGGAGCAGGAGTCTCGGTCGTAGACGATGACGTCGCCTCGGTAGTAGTACGGAATCATTGGATTGATGGGTATAGAGACTTCAGTTTCACCCGGGCGTCTGCCGTCGTGAACCGCCAGTCGACGGTGCCGCCGGCCGCGTTGCGGCGCTTGACCCACGCCGCGGTCTCCCGCAGCATGGTGGCGCGATCAGGAATGCGTCGTCGAAGACACTGTCGCGACAACGCGCCGATTTCGATTTCGGCCATGTTGAGCCAGCTTCCGTGCTTCGGCGTGTACCGAAACTCGAACCGCTTTCGCACCCGCATGGCCTCCCGGGGTGCAAAGGCTTCATACAACGACGCGGGGCCGTGTGTGTTCAGGTTGTCCATGACCAGTACAATCTTCTTTCCGGGGAAATGATCGTCCGCGAGTTCCCGGATGAACTGCGCCCAGTCCCGCGCCGTGCGGCGATCGGTGACCTTTACCGTACGCCAGTTTTCATTGGGCGCGAACGCCAGGAAGAGATTGGCCGTACCGTTTCGCTCGTATTCGTAGTCGACGATTTCCGGCTGCCCGGGCCGCACGGGGCGGGGAAGGCGGGTTTCCTTCGTCTGCTGCCGGCTGGTCTCATCCATGCAGACCAGGACCTCGTCTTCGGCAAAATCCCGCTGGTACGTGTCCAGCACCTCCTCCATCGCCGCCACGAACGGCGCATTGCGGCTCGGGGGAATGCACCAGTACTGCTTCAGCCAAGGCTTGATCTCCTTTTTTTTAGAGTCTTCCGTACCGTTTCTTTCGAGATGCTCTCGACGATCTCCATCTCCATCAGACGACCGGCCAGCAGCTTCAGTGTCCAGCGAACACAACCCTCGGGCGGGGAAGAACAGGCCAGAGCCACCAGCTTCGCTTCCTTCGCCCCGTCCAGGAGTTTCGGTCGGCGGTTCTCCTGCTCCCGACGGCGGAGGGCGGCCTCCAGACCCTCCAGAACACAGCGCTTGCGCAGGCGTTCGACCGTCGAAGCACCGATACCCAAGCCGCGCGCGATGTCCACATCTCGGAGTTTGCCGCCGTCGCGCCCTTCGTCCGCCATCAGGAGAATCTGCGCCCGACGACGACGCCAGGCGGCTCCGGTACCGTCGACGATCGCTTGGAGTTCCCGGCGCTCCGGCACCGAAAGGCTCACTCGATAGAGCTTCCTACCCTGAGGGTTGGCCATGATCCACTCCGATCCCCGCACCGAACCCCTGCAGACAGGCTCGGTTCCCGGAAACCGGATCCGTCCGATCCCCAAGAGAGCATGAGCGCCTGCATGTTCGGCATCGGGTCTGTGGGGATGAACAAAAAAGCGCCGTACCGATCGGGCGCTCACGCGTGCCGACACGCACCGACACGGACCGACACGGACCGACACGGAAATCTTGCCAGAATACTATCGTCAGTTCAACGTTTCCGTACTACTAGTTTTACCGGTGGCGTAACCAGGGCCTGTATGGGGATCTCGTGGCGGCGTTGCGGGGGCCAGCCCGGGAGCTGGAGGGCCGGCGTTCGACGACGACGGCGGGGGTGATCGACAGTCAATCCGTGAAGACAACGGAGAGTGGTGGTCCGAGTGGCTATGACGGTGGGAAAAAGGTCAAGGGGAGAAAGCGGCACGCGGTGGTCGACACCCTCGGGCTCCCCCTGGTCCTGCAGGTGCACCCCGCCAACGTGCAGGATCGGGAGGGTGCGCCGGCGGTCCTCGCTGAACTGCGAACGACCCTGCCGAGCTTGCAAAAGGTCTGGGCCGACGGAAGGTACCGCGGTCCCCAACGGGCCCAAGCCCGGGCTGCGATGCCGGACGCCCCGGACCTCGAGATCGTGACCCAACCCAAGGAACCGAAGGGTTTCGAGGAGCTTCCGCGACGCTGGATCGTCGAGCGGTGGTTCGGCTGGCTGGGCCGCTGCCGACGTCGGGCGAAGGACGATGAACGACGGCTGGAGAGCTTGCGGGCAGGGCTGCAACGGGCCGTGATCCGCATCCTGGCGCGCCGCCTCGGACGGGCCGAAACTCCCCGGAAAACCGTAAACTACTGATTATATAGGGTTTTGAGTCATGCTCTAATGCCGATTCGGTCGGTTGCAAGGGGTCTCTAAAAGAGAATGGCACTACTTTGGAGGCCTCGACAGAAGGACCCTTGTTTTCCAAGGGTTTCTTCGATCAGAACCCCGGAAATCGGCGATTTCAGGCCCGAATCGGCGAAATCTCGTTAAGCATGGGAAAAGACCCGGCGGACCGCGCCCACACCCCGACCGAAACCGCAAGTATCCGAGCCTGGCCACCCAACCCGGCCGGCCCCTCGCGCCGCCCCAGATCCGCCGAAACGGACCCCTCTCGCCCCGCTCCGCGCCGCCATCGGCCCGCAGACGTCCGCACCTCTCACAATCGCCGACTCGAACGCGTCGACCCGCGTCGCGATCAAGACTCCGATCGCAGCACAGCAACAAGCATGGGATCTCCTTGCCCCTAGTAGTACGGAATCATTGGATTGCTGGGTATAGAGACTTCAGTTTCACCCGGGCGTCTGCCGTCGTGAACCGCCAATCGACGGTGCCGCCGGCCGCGTTGCGGCGCTTGACCCACGCCGCGGTCTCCCGCAGCATGGTGGCGCGGTCAGGAATGCGTCGTCGAAGACATTGTCGCGACAACGCACCGATTTCGATCTCGGCCATGTTGAGCCAGCTTCCGTGCTTCGGCGTGTACCGAAACTCGAACCGCTTTCGCACCCGCATGGCCTCCCGGGGTGCAAAGGCTTCATACAACGACGCGGGGCCGTGCGTGTTCAGGTTGTCCATGACCAGTACGATCTTCTTTCCGGGGAAATGATCGTCCGCGAGTTCCCGGATGAACTGCGCCCAGTCCCGCGCCGTGCGGCGATCGGTGACCTTCACCGTACGCCAGTTTTCGTTGGGCGCGAACGCCAGGAAGAGATTGGCCGTACCGTTTCGCTCGTATTCGTAGTCGACGATTTCCGGCTGCCCGGGCCGCACGGGACGGGGAAGGCGGGTTTCCTTCGTCTGCTGCCGGCTGGTCTCATCCATGCAGACCAAAACCTCGTTTTCGGCAAAATCCCGCTGATACGTGTCCAGCACCTCCTCCATCGCCGCTACGAACGGCGCGTTGCGACTCGGGGGAATGCACCAGTACTGCTTCAACCAAGGCTTGATCTCCTTTTTTTCAGAGTCCTCCGTACCGTTTCCTTCGAGATGCTCTCGACGATCTCCATCTCCATCAGACGACCGGCCAGCAGCTTCAGTGTCCAGCGAACACAACCTTCGGGCGGGGAAGAACAGGCCAGAGCCACCAGCTTCGCCTCCTTCGCCCCGTCCAGGAGTTTCGGTCGGCGGTTCTCCTGCTCCCGGCGGCGGAGAGAGGCCTCCAAACCCTCCAGAACACAGCGCTTGCGCAGGCGTTCGACCGTCGAAGCGCCGATACCCAAGCCGCGCGCGATGTCGACATCCCGGAGTTTGCCGCCGTCGCGTCCCTCGTCTGCCATCAGGAGAATCTGCGCCCGACGACGACGCCAAGCGGCTCCGGTACCGTCGACGATCGCTTGGAGTTCCCGGCGCTCCGACGCCGAAAGGCGCACTCGATAGAGCTTCCTGCCCTGAGGGTTGGCCATGATCCACTCCGATCCCCGCACCGAACCCCTGCAAACAGGCTCGGTTCCCGGAAACCGGATCCGTCCGATCCCCAAGAGAGTGTGAGCGCCTGCACGTTCGGCATCGGGTCTGTGGGGATGAACAAGAAAGCGCCGTACCGATCGGACGCTCACGCGTGCCGACACGCACCGACACGGGGCCGACACGGACCGACACGGAAAGCTTGCCAGAATACTGTCGTCAGTTCAACGGTTCCGTACTACTAGATACGAAGGTCCTTTCTATCCGGTACGTATCTCTGACCGGCTCTGGAACTTCGGGCTAGTAGCACGGAATCATTGGATTGCTGGGTATAGGGACTTCAGTTTCACCCGGGCGTCTGCCGTCGTGAACCGCCCATCGACGGTGCCGCCGGCCGCGTTGCGGCGCTTGCCCCACGCTGCGGTCTCCCGCAGCAGGGTGGCGCGGTCGGGAAGGCGTCGTCGAAGACACGGTCGCGACCACGCGCCGATTTCGATCTCGGCCCTGTGGAGCCAGCTTCCGTGCTTCGGCGTGTACCGAAACTCGAACCGTTTTCGCACTCGCAGGGCCTCCCGGGGTGCAAAGGCCTCCTACCACGATGCGGGGCGGTGTGTGTTCCGGTGGTCCATGACCCGTACGATCTTCTTCCCGGAGAAGTGATCCTCCGCGAGTTCCCGGAGGAACTGCGCCCCGTCCCGCGCCGTGCGGCGATCGGTGACGTTCACCGTACGCCCGTGTTCGTGGGGCGCGAACGCCAGGAAGAGGTTGGCCGTGCCGTTTCGCTCGTATTCGTAGTCGACGATTTCCGGCGGCCCGGGCCGCACGGGGCGGGGAAGGCGGGGTTCCTTCGTCGGCTGCCGACGGGTCTCATCCATGCAAACCCGAACCTCGTCTTCGGCAACATCCCGCTGATACGTGTCCAGCACCTCCTCCCTCGCCGCCACGAACGGCGCGTTGCGGCTCGGGGGAAGGCACCCGTACGGCTTCAACCAAGGCTGGATCTCCTTTTTTTCCGAGTCTTCCGTACCGTTTCTTTCGAGATGCTCTCGACGATCTCCATCTCCATCCGACGGCCGGCCCGCAGCTTCCGCGTCCAGCGGACACAGCCCTCGGGCGGGGAAGAACAGGCCAGAGCCACCCGCTTCGCCTCCTTCGCCCCGTCCAGGAGTTTCGGTCGGCGGTTCTCCTGCTCCCGGCGGCGGAGGGCGGCCTCCAGACCCTCCAGAACACAGCGCTTGCGCAGGCGTTCGACCGTCGAAGCGCCGATGCCCAAGCCGCGCGCGATGTCGACATCCCGGAGTTTGCCGCCGTCGCGCCCTTCGTCCGTCATCCGGAGAATCTGCGCCCGACGACGACGCCAGGCGGCTCCGGTACCGTCGACGATCGCTTGGAGTTCCCGGCGCTCCGGCGCCGAAAGGCTCACTCGATCGAGCTTCCTGCCCTGAGGGTGGGCCAGGATCCACTCCGATCCCCGCACCGAACCCCTGCAGGCAGGCTCGGTTCCCGGAAACCGGATCCGTCCGATCCCCAAGAGAGTGTGGGCGCCTGCACGTTCGGCATCGGGTCTGTGGGGATGAACCAGAAAGCGCTGTACCGATCGGGCGCCCACGCGTGCCGACACACACACACCGACACGGACCGACGATGAACCAGAAAGCGCCGTACCGATCGGGCGCCCACGCGTGCCGACACACACACACACCGACACGGACCGACACGGAAATCTTGCCAGAATACTATCGTCAGTTCAACGTTTCCGTACTACTAGGCCGGCGGGGCGGGGTACACCCCCTTGCGCACATTCGGGTCTGCCTTCATCAGGGTTTCTCTCTGCCTCCCATTCATTCCGAGGGCTGACCGTCCGCAGCGCCTGCCGCGCCACGTTCGAAACACGCTGGACCGGAGACGTTGACTCCCCCCTCTCCCCGTGGTACAAGCCGGAATTCTGCCCACCCGATCGGAGGAGATTCGACATGGCAACGAAACCCACGGAATATTTTGTCGACAGCGAGGAGACGCTGGATCTGTCCCGCACGACCGGGGTGAACCACATTTCGCGCGCGGAGGGGCACTACGGCTCGATGCACGTCTTGGGTGGGCAGGGCCACGACGTCTTCACCGGCAACTGGGGCAACGACTACTTCAAGGATGCCGGGGGCGGCAGCCTCGCGAAAGGCGGCGAGGGGCGCGACTATCTCGAAGGCGGCTACGGCATGAATGTCCTCCATGGCGGCCGGGACAGCGACACCTTGGTCGGGAACCGGGAGGACGCGTTCTCCGACCGTCTCTACGGCGGCGCCGGCAGCGACTACCTGATTGCGGGCCGGGTCAAGGACAGCAGCCGGGTGGACGACGGCACCGGCGCGCTCACCGGCACGACGAGGGGCAGGGGTCCGCAGAGCGACGAGGAGGTCGAAAACCCGCGGGGAAACCTCCTCAACGGCGGCACGGGGTTGGACAAATTCGTCCTGAACCCCGACAGCTACGTCTACATCGAGGATTACGAGCGTCCGTGGGGAACGAACAACACCAGAGACTCCATCATTGTGACCGGTCTCGGGGACGGACCGAGGCCCACGATCGTTCACCACCCCGATGGCGTCTACGGGGATGCCCACTTCCGGATCATGCTAGGCGACAAGGTGCTTGCCGAGCTCAACTACGGGCAGGATGTCACCGGGGAGGCGGTTGATTACGCGATCGACTGGATCGGCCAGAGCCTCTCGATGCAGCGCGGGGAGTGGGTCTACGGTACGCAGGCGGGCGACAACCTTTCGGGCAGCGCTTGGGAAGACCAGATCCATGGCCATGGCGGCGAGGACCGGCTCGACGGCGGCGCGGGCGGGGATTATATGGATGGCGGCCACGGCAACGACATTCTTTACGGCCGGGCCGGTTACGACACGATGATTGGTGGTCGCGGCAACGACACGCTGTACGGCGGTGCGGACGCCGACGCGCTTGTTGGCGCTGCCGGCAACGACCTGCTCTACGGCGGCGCCGGCGAGGATGAGCTCATCGGCGGCTACGGCCACGACCGGCTTGACGGCGGTGCGGGCCAGGACAAGCTCTTTGGCGACAGTGGACGGGACATCTTCGTCATCAGCACGACCGACGAGGCTCCCGACATCATCGCGGACTTCAACGTGGATGAGGATTATGTCCGGCTGCCGCTCGGTCTTACGTGGGCCGAAGTGCGGTTCGAGGAGGGCATCCTCGACGCCCCGCGGTGGGGCAGCCAAGGCGAGAAGGTGCTCTTCCTCGTCACCGGTACGGGCGAGTCGAAGAAGCAGCTTGCCGCATTTCAGGGCCTTAATCTGGCAGACGACCCGGGAGAGGGCCTCACAGCCCAGCAGTTGGGGGAATTCAAGAACAAGGTCGAGTTCATCTGGGACTTTGATCCGACCGAGGAGCTGCCGGATCCGAAGGCCGGAAAGACGTTCAAGGGCACGAACAAGAAGGACCTGCTCGTCGGTGGCAGCGGCAACGACACTCTCGAGGGCAAGGGCGCGGGGGACGTGCTCTACGGCCGCGGCGGCGACGACACGCTGTATGGCGGCCGCGGCAAGGACACGCTGTATGGCGGCAGCGGCGGCGACGCCCTGTTCGGGGATAGCAACAACGACATCCTTCACGGCGGCGGCGGTGGCGACACGCTGAACGGCGGGAACAGCGCCGACCGGCTGTATGGCGACGACGGCGACGACATACTCAATGGCGACAATGGCCACGACACGCTGTATGGCGGCGCCGGCAGCGACAAGCTGGACGGCGGCGCCGGCAACGACCGGCTGGAAGGCGGCGAGGGCGAGCTCGATGTGCTGGCCGGCGGCGCGGGCGACGACCGGCTGTTCGGCGACGGCGGCAACGACCGGCTGGAGGGCGGCGAGGGCTCCGACCGTCTGCGTGGCGGCGAAGGTGCCGACGAGTTCCTCTTCCGCGCGGGCGACGGCGTGGATGTCATCACCGACTTCTCGGTCGAGGACAACGACACCCTCATCTTCCTGGCGCAGACCGAGGCGCAGGCGATGGCCGGAAACGGGGAGACGTTCCTTGATGTTTCCGACCTGAAGATCGTCGATGACCTAGATGCGGGCGGCATCCGGATCACGTCGAACAGGTTCGACAACGAGATCATCCTCAAGGACGTGACGTTCGAGCAGCTGTCGATCGACAACTTCGCCTTCGTGACGGTGGACGAGTACAACGATCTCCTGACCGGCTGAGCCGATCGGTCGGGCTGGAAGATTGCGGCCGCCCCTTTCCCGAGGGGCGGCCGTCGCCGGAGTACTGCAGTCTGGGCGTGGGGCAGCGACGCCCTCCGGCGTGTACCGGTGGACCGCAATCCCGGTGGACGGACGGATCGGCGAGGTGGGGGGGGGTCGGGATCCCCGGTGTCGGTGACCGATCGTGTCGGCCGGGTTTCGGTCGTGGCGGCAAGGCCGGTGCGGGGATCCGGCAACGGCCCGTCCCCGGCGCTCGCCGGCGTTTCGAGCGCAAGGCCGTCCTCGAACTCCACGCCGTCGCCGTCGAGTTCGTGCCGCCGAAGGACCGGGACGACCGGACGCCGGCGCCCATGCTCGCCATCTCGGTCCGGGAACGCCGGAACGCCGGCCGCCCCCGGGCCGCGAGCCGCTCCACGGGGTGCTGCGCACCACCGAGGGGGCGACCTCGACATGCACGGCGCATCGTCGCCGGGTACGAGGCGCGCGGGACCCTCGAAGAGTACTTCCGAGTCCTCGAGGTCGGCGTCTGGATCGAGGACCGCCGGCTCGACGACGCCGACGGCCTGCGCGAGGCGCTCGCCTTCGATGTCGTGACCGCAGGGCGGGTCCTGGACCTCGAACGCCTCGCCCGAGGTCGACCCGACCAGCCGGCACTCGATCTCTTTACCAACCGGGAACTTGCGATCCTCTGCCGCGGGCTGCGGCATCGTCGCAACATCCGCGCACCGCGCCCGACCAGCCCCCGACCTCCGCACCTTCGTGGGCGATCTCGCCCGCGTCGCCGGATTCCGGCCCAGCCAGCGGCCACCCCTCCCGGGAACCGCGAAACTCTGGCAGGCGAGGCGGAACTTCAAGACCGGACTCGCTTTCCTTCAGGCACGGGACGACAGCGCATGAACCAGGTTTCCTCGACAATGGGGGTTGGAAAGCTTTGGAACTGGGATTCGTGACCGGCGAACCATGATTTCGGTGTGTCGAGCAGCGGCTCTTGCCGAAGCGGTGCAGCCGGGAACCGGGCAGGAGGGATCGTTGCCCATGCCCTCCTCCCATAGATCCGGCACCCGTACCGGACGAGTGCTCCCGGCCCCGGCCGCGTTTCCTTGCCGGCGTGCCGGAGAGATCCCGCTTCGCTGCGGTTCGGGAACTACGGGGTGGTCACCGGCCTCTTGCCCGGGCATCGCGATACTCGACCAGCGCGGAGCGGCCGACCACATCGACGATTCGCACGATCCGTGCGGTTCCTTCGGCATCGGTCAAGTGCAGTTTCTCGCCGGGAACGAAGTGAACGGGCTGAGGCTTTCCTTGGTCGATCGTGAGGTTCGATGCGTGGAGATAGGTCCGGTTGTGGGCATCCCGTACGGGGTTGAGTCTGCCCTTCAATCCCGGAACCCGACCCATTGCCTCCGGGAAAATGACGCTTCCGCCTTCCGGCAGGGCTTTCAAGTCGAGGGCCAATGCCCGGTCGCTCGGCGTCCAGTCCCGTTCCAGATGCGCGGCTTGTCCCGGTGCGGCTGCGAACACGGTCATGGGCAGCCGGGTCGTGTGCAGATCGACCGCTGCTTCGCCCTGCTCGTCCGTGGCGGCGTGCTTCCAGGTCCGGTTCGGGAAGAGGAGAAGGAGATCGGCACCCGGCAAGGGTCTGCCTCGCGACCGTACGGAGATGACGGTGCGGGCGGGACTCGGTTCCTGCGTTGCGGCGGGAATGATGAGCAGGACCTCGGAATCGTCCAGGATCCGGTACACGGGACGTTTTCCGGACAGCTCCCAAGTTTCGCGCTGGATAATGCGAACGCCGTCCCCGCGACGTTCCATGTAGTAGCGCCGGTCTTCGCCGCCGCGGGTGCCTCGGACCGGCATGCGCGCCAATACGGAGGCGAGGGCTTCGTTGCGGGTGGACTGCCGTGAGGCCATGCTCTCTATCTTCAGGTCGTTCGGAAGGGAGCCGGGCGACTGGATTTCCATGCGATCCTTGAACATGGACAGACGAATCCTGCTTCCTCTCATGGAATAGTCGCGGTGGACGACCGCGTTGACCAGGGCTTCGAACAGGGCTTTCTCGCTGTATTGGGGAAGATCGGAACGGGCCGGATCCTTTCGGGCCGCGACCTGCATGTTTCGGGCAGCGAAGGCCACGGCGCCGGCGATCTGTTCGTTCAGCGGTCCGGTGATCTCCCGAGCGTCGATCTGATCCGATGCGCGGTCTCCGCCACGGTATCGGGTCGCCGTGACGCAGGCGTTCGGGAGCCATCGTTCCGGATTCGGGGTGCACAACAGCACGCCAGCAACGGTGGCGCGGGGGATTCCCGTCCTGTCGTCTTCCAGGAGCGCAAGCTTGCCGAGCGCGGTCTCCGGTTCGGCCGCACCTTCCGCGCTGAGCAACGGTTTCCAGAGAGCCTTGGACAGGGTCCGGAATCCGGTTTCCGGCACGGGTTGCTTGTCAAACCACAGGAAGCGGGCTTGGGACCGTCGCTGGGCCAGCCGCAACCGCTCGTCTCCGGCCATCAGCCTCTTCGATGCCCCCACCCCGGATGTAGCACCCGCCGGGACTGTCGTGCACGGAATCGCTCTCCGGCACCTCGGCCAGCAGCACCAGCTTGCCGTCGAACAACTCCCGGTGATGCGTGCGGATACGAACCGGCGGCTTGATCGTATCGGTGCTCACCTCCACGAGAAGGGAATCCAGGTTTCTGATCTGCGGGCGCGACATGTCGAGAACCCGGCCGTCGTCGGCAACCCCCGCGAGCATCACCCCCCCCGGCGGCGTTGGCGAAGGCCGCGATTTCGTCGGCCCAGTCGCTGCGAGTCGGTCGTTTCGGACGGTCCCCGGCAAATTCGGCCCGCTTGAATTCCCAACTGCTGTCCTCGCCCGCCCGTAGCCGGCTTTCGATTTCCTCAATGCGGAAGTTCATGTCCCTGCGATTCCGGCGGTATGGCAGGTCGCCAAGGAGATCGGGAATCCGAACCGCCCGGCGAGGCAGTCTCGACCTTGCGATGGGCGACCCATTGTAGGATTCCGCTTCAGCGGTGTATCGCGGCTCGTCAGCGGCCTTCGGGGCATCCGAAGGCCGCGTGCTCCCGGTTCGGCCTCGGCCGGGCTCCGCTTGGACCTCCGCTTGTCTTGCAACGCGGGCTTCCGGTGTGCCCGGGGTGCGGCCCCGGTCGTGTCGGTCGCATGAGCAGCCGTCGAGGCAGGAACGACCGGCTTCCTGCCCGCGGCCCGGCCTGTTATTGAGATTTGACGGACAAGATTGAATAGGGGCCGGGGCTATTGAAGCATCCTTGAATACGGGGTTCCCTGCATCGCCGAGAGACCGGCGTCCATGCAGTCCTGCGCGCCGGGGGCGAGCAAGTTCGCGCCTTCACGCCGTCTCCCCTGCCGCCCGTCCCCGCTTTGGACCTCGACGCAGGCGTGCTCCAGCAGGCATTCGAATCGGCGGTTCGGGCCGTCGGCCGCCTCGACGGTATCTCGACATGGCTGCCGGATCGGACGCTTGTTCTGTATGCCTATGGGCGCAAGGAGGCGGTCCTCTCCTTCCGGATCGAGGGAGTGCAGTCGTCGATGTCCGACCTACTGCTCTTCGAACCGGAGGCGGTGTCCGGGTCGCCGCTTGATGACGGGGCCGAGGTTTCGAGTCAGGTGACGGCGCTGGAGCATGGCCTGCGCTGTCTGGCCGAGAATTTCCCGCTGTCGAACCGGCTGATCCGCGAGGTCCATGTCGCGCTCCTGTCGGGCGCGACGGGTTGCGACAAGACCCCCGGCGCGTTCCGCCGCTCCCAGAACCGGGTCGACGGCACCCGGCCCGGCAACGCGGCCTTCGTGCCGCCTCCGCATATCGACGTGCCCGACTGCATGGCCGCGCTCGAACGCTTTCTTCACGCCCGGGAGGACGGGATCCCTGTGCCGGTCCGGGCGGCACGGGCCCATGTGCAGTTCGAGACGATCCACTCCTTTCTCGATGGGAACGGGCGTGTGGGGCGACTGCTTGTTGTGCTCCTGCTGCATCAAGCGGTGGGCTTCGCGAGCCGCTCCTGTATCTGAGCCTGTACCTCAAGCAGCACAGGGACACCGATTGCAACCTGCTGGACCGCGTTCGGCGGATCGGCGACGGGGAAGCGTGGCTTGCCTTCTTTCTCGAAGGCGTGAGGGTCACCGTCGATGGCGCGGTCCGCACGTCGGACCGGACTCGCATCGAACGGCAGGGCCGCCGCGCCGGCTCGGGCTTGTGCACGCACGATGCACTGAAGGCGCGCCCGATCCTGTCGCTGTCCCGGTTCCGCCGCCACACCGGGCTGTCCTTTCCCGTCGTCTCGGCGGCGATGCACAGGTTCGTCGGGTTCGGAATCGCACGAGAGGTCACCGGAAAACGGCGTTCCCGACGACGGTTCGCCTACGACCGCTGCCTTTCGATCCTCGAGGCTCAACTGAAACGTAGGCATGGCTTGGTCATCGCCGCTTGGAGACCCGCACTCGGCGCTGGCGGATCGCCGAGTTCGATGAGCTGGAACCACCTCAGATCGCTGTCGGGGTACTGGGTGGCGATGCCGCACCGCCGGCGCAGGAAGCCTCTGATCTGGCTGTGGTGGCGGTTGCCCGCCTGGATGGGCACCGCGCCCCGGACCCGCTCGCCGGCAGAGGCGTGGATGGTCTCGTGAAGGGAGGTCGTGCGCCGACGCGATGGGTGGGTCGAAGCGGTTGGCGTCGGAGACCCGCAGGGCATCTGGGACGAAGACCCGCCCCAGCACCGCCTTCACGCGGTCTGCGGTCCACGCCGGAAGAGTGGGGCTGAAAGGGTCTCTCGCCGTCACGGTCGGCGGCGAACCGGACCGGCACCTGCTCGCGCGCGAGGCCGCGCTTCCTGGCCTTGCCGCCGCGCCGGCCGGCTTGCGCCCGAGCTTCCGCTGCCCCTTGCGACTCTCCAGAACGAAGGTTTCGTCCGCCTCGACGCGGTCCCGGCCAGCCGCTCCGGCGCCTGTCTGAGAGCCTGTGCGGAAACTATGGAGCGGTCCCGATTCGAGCCTCTACGATGTGGCTGGCAACGACATCGGGAGGACGCCATGGCTTGGAGCGAGACCGCTCGTGCGAAGTATCAGCGTCGGGGAGACCGCTTCGAACGCGATCGGACCGACGCGGAAGGGGCTCGTTTGGAGCCGCTGCTTTCGGCCCCGTCGTCGACGGGTCGTCCCCGTGAGGTAGACCTGCGCGAGGTAGTGAACGCGCTGCTGTATCCGTGGATGACGGGTTGCCAGTGGCGTGCGCTCCCGCCTTGTTTTCCCGCGACTTCGACGGTCCGGTACTAGTTTTACCGGTGGCGGAACCCGGGCCTGTATGGGGATCTCGTGGCGGCGTTGCGGGGTCCGACCCGGGAGCTGGAGGGCCGGCGTTCGACGACGACGGCGGGGGGGATCGACCGTCCGTCCGTGAAGACGACGGAGAGCGGTGGGCCGAGTGGCTCTGACGGCGGGAACAAGATCCAGGGGAGAACGCGGCACGCGGGGGTCGACACCCTCGGGCTCCCCCTGGTCCTGCAGGTGCACCCCGCCCATGTGCAGGATCGGGAGGGTGCGCCGGCGGTCCTCGCCGAACTGCGCACGACCCTGCCGAGCCTGCAAAAGGTCTGGGCAGACGGAGGGTACAGCGGCCCCCAACGGGCCCAAGCCCGGGCCGCGATGCCGGACGCCCCGGACCTCAAGATCGTGACCAAACCCAAGGAACCGAAGGGTTTCGGGGTGCTTCCGCGACGCTGGATCGTCGAGCGGTGGTTCGGCTGGCTGGGCCGCTGCCGACGTCTGGCGAAGGACTACGAACGACGGCTGGAGAGCTCGCTGGCATGGCTGCAACGGGCCGTGATCCGCATCCTGGTGCGCCGCCTCGGACGGGCCGAAACCCTCGAAAAAACCGCATCCTGCTGATTATATGGAGTTTTGAATCATGCTCTGACCGCCGCCAGGAAGCGGGGGTGCCGGCGATGCACCGTGCCCGGCGCCATCCTGCAGCGTGCGGTGGACTCCTTGATCGTCTCGCCCTCGGCAAGCGAGGCGCCACAGGACCGCCAGCGCTCCTTGAGGTGCAGCTCCGACCGCGCTGTACCCGTGAGCGCGCCGAAGATCCTCCCGCATTCCTTACAGCGGAAGCGGTGCAGACCGCGCGCCTTGCCCCGCGACACCGCCCCGCCACGGCCATCCCATGCTAGGTTTGTTGGAAGGCTGGGTTCCGCGGATTCCGGATGATTCGTATTGGTGCTGGCTTTTTGTGAAGCGGCGTGGTATCCGTGGTGGTCATGGAACGCGCCGCGGATTTTTTCGAGACGACTCCGGAGGGTTTTGCGCTCCGGGATGTGGTGGTGCGCTTGGCGCGGCCGGATGAGGTGTGTCGCTGGAACCGTGTGGTGGACCGTCATCATGATCTTGGTTTCAAGCAGTTTGCGGGTCGAGGTCTGCGCTACGTGTTCACGTGGCGCGGGCGGTGGATGGGCGCTGCGGGCTGGCAGACGGGCGCCTTCCGCTGTGCGCCGCGGGACCGTTGGATGGGTTGGCGCCGCAAAGAACCGTTGGAGCGGTTGCATCTGATCGGAAACCCCACGAGGTTTGTGATTCTGGGGGGGGTCGCCGGGCGTTTCGGGGTCTTGCCTCGTTTGCGTTGTCGCGGATGCAGCGGCGTCTCAGCGACGACTGGGAGGCTGCGTACGGCAATCCGTTGCGGGTGGCGGAGTCGTTTGTCTCACCGACGAAGTTCCGCGGCACCCTGTACCAGGCGGCGAACTGGAAGTACGTGGGCAGGAGCAAGGGCTATGCACGCGCCAACGGGCGCTATACCGATCCGCACGGGGAGGCGAAGGATCTGTACGTGGTTCCGCTGCGTCGCGACGCCTGTCGTCGGTTGCGGGATCGTGCGCCACTTCCTGCGGCGTGGGAGTTGCGGGCGACGCAGAGCGGCCGGTCAGCGCGGGAGTTGCGCTCGATGTACCAGCATTTTGCGGCGCTTTCCGACTTCCGGCGCGCGCAGGGGCGCACGCACGGCATCGCCTCGGTCCTGTGCGTGATCGTGCTGGCGCGGCTGGCGAATCGGCACGGCGCGGTGGCGGCGGCACGCTACGCGAAGGCGATGACGCAGAAGGATCTGGCGCCGATCGGTGCGTGGAAGAACCCGGACACCGGCCGGTAGGAACCGGTGTCCCAATCGACCGTGCACCGGGTGCTGCAGAACCCCGACCCGGCGTGGATCGAGGAAGCTCTGCGGCGCTGGGCGCAGCCGCGCCTGCGGGTCGGCCACGCGATCGCGGTCGACGGCACGCGCATTCGCGGCGCCAACCGCACCGGCGAGGATCAGTACGAGACGGTCTCGCGGATCGAGCACGGGACCGGCATGCCGGTCTCGATCCTCAACGATCATGACGAAGGCGGGGAGATCGCCGCCGTCCACGCCGCGCTCGAGACCGCGCCGGTGGCCGGCCGTCTACTCACGCTCGACGCGCTCCACACCACCCGCGAGACGGCACGACTCATCGTCGAGACCCATGGCGCCGACTGGATGATGACGGTCAAGGGCAACGCTCCCAAGACCTTCGAGACGTTCGAGAGCATCCACTGGGAGACCACGAGCACGGGACGCTACCGCGAAAAACCCACGCTCAAGCACGGCCGCATCGAGCAACGCAGCATCGAAGTCTTCACCCCGCCCGCGAAGATGATCCACGATCCCCACGTCAAACCGATCTTCCGTGTCACCCGGCGCGTCGAATTCAAGAAATCCGGAAAACGGACCATGGAACACGCCTACGGCATGACTTCGGTCGCGGCCGACCGCGCCTCGCCGCAACCGCTACTCGCATGGAACCGCGGTCCCTGGGTGGTCGAAAGCCATCACCCCATCCGCGATACCACCTTCCGCGAAGACGACTCCAGGCTCCGGGCCCGCAACGCACCCGCAAACCACGCGATCCTCAACACCCTTGCCCTTGCCGTCATCCTCCACAACCAGCGGAAGCTGCCCCAGCCCTTCCACAGCTTCGCCGACGCCCGTCACCACTATGCCGACAAGCGAGCGCAAGCAGGTCCTGCACGCCGTCACAAGACCCGGCTGACTACGCTCACACCCCGACCGAAACCGCACGTATCCAAGCCGGGCCACCCAACCCGGCCGGCCTCTCGCTCGCCCCGGATCCGCCGAAACGGACCCCTCGCGCCTAGATCCGCGCCGCCACCGGGCCACAGACGTCCGCACATCTCACAATCGCAGACTCGAACGCGTCGACCCGCGTCGCGATCGAAACTCCGATCGCATCACAGCAACAAGCATGGGATCTTCTTGCCGCCCCGCCGGCGCGCCGCAGTACGGGCAACGCCGCTCGTCATCCACGCCCAGCTCGATCGCTACCCACGAGGCCGGTGGCCGATCGGCCCGCGACCCCCAAGCGATTCCCGCCGCCGTCCGGGCTCGGGCAGTGGCGGCGGGCCGGGGTCGGGGTCGGGGACACCTCCGGCATCGCGGGTCGGAGGCCGGTTCTGACGGCCCGGAGTGGTCCACTTCCGCAACCGCCGCCCGGTGCGCCGGGCGGAGAGCGCAGTCGGGCAAGGGCTCACGAACCCCCGCAGGCCTCCATCATCAGATCCCGATGTCGGACCTTCGGGCCGCCCGGGATCCGCGGGCTCGCGGCGGGACGCCTTCGCCGGTCCGGCAACGGTCACGGGCTGTTCAGGACGACCCCCTTGCCGGTCATGTGGTCCGCGAGTTCCTGGTTTTCGTACATTTCGCGGACGATGTCGCAGCCCCCCAAGAACTCGCCCTTGACGTAGAGCTGCGGGATGGTCGGCCAGTTCGCAAAATCCTTGATGCCCTGTCGGAGACCCGGGTCGGCCAGCACGTCGATCCCCTTGAACGGAACGCCGATGTGGTTCAGGATCTGCACGACCATCGACGAGAAGCCGCACTGCGGAAATACAGGCGTCCCCTTCATGAAGAGGACGACATCGTTGGCGTCGATTTCGGCCCGGATCTTCCCCTGTACCGGGCTGGCGGGGTTGCTGTCCATCAGCTGCGCACTCCTGCATCCACGAGGTCAGGGTTCGTCGGGCGGGGCGGTCTGCAGTGCCAAGGCGTGCAGTACCCCTCCCATGCGGCCCTGCAGCGCACCATAGACCATCTGGTGCTGCTCGACCCGGGACTTGCCCCGGAAGGCCTCCGAGACCACGTGTGCGGCGTAGTGGTCACCGTCGCCGCGCAGATCCTCGATCGTGATCCTGGCGTCCGGCAATGCCGTTCGGATCAGGGACTCGATTTCCTGGGCGTCCATGGCCATGCCCGCTCCTCCGCTGCCGCCGTCCCGATCCATATAGGACGGGAACCATCCTGCGCGCCAATGCCGAAGCGTGTCAACCGCCACGCATCCGAGCGGTGCCAACTGCAGCGTCCTGCCGCCGAAACGCCCGAGCACCCGGGCCGCGACCCCGGCGTCGACCGCGGCCTGCACGAGTCGGTCGGCCGCGGTCGGCGGCACGGCGAGCAGATAGCGGCCCTGATCCTCGCCGAAATAGTAGGCGGCGGCGGAGCGGACGCCGTCCGGCAATCCGACCGACGCGCCGATTCCGCCCGCCGCGCACATTTCGGCCAGGGCGACGGCCAAGCCGCCGTCCGACACATCGTGGCAGGCGGCCACATGGCCGGCGGCGATCTGTTCCCGGACCCATTCCCCGTGCCGCCGTTCCGCCTCGAGATCGACCGGTGGCGGGGCGCCACCGGACAGTCCGTGGATCTCGCGGGCGTACAGCGAGCACGACAGGTGCCCTCGGGTGTTTCCGATCCCGAGCACCAGCGTGTCTGCGGTCGGCGCGATCCTTCCCGTCCGCCCGACCCGCGTGATCAGGCCCACGGCCCCGATCTGGGGGGTTGGCGGAATGGGACGTCCGTGGGTTTCGTTGTAGAACGAGACATTGCCCGACACGACCGGGAGGTGCAGGGCGCGGCAGGCGTCGCGAAGCCCCAGCACCGCCGCCCGGAACGTCCCCATGACCGCAGGATCCTCCGGACTCCCGAAATTCAGGCAATCGGTGACTGCGAGGGGGCGGGCGCCGGCGGCCGAGAGATTGCGGTACGATTCCGCGACCGCCTGGACGGCCCCGAGACGGGGGTCTGCCTGACAGTACCTCGGGGTGCAGTCGGCGGTCAGGGCGAGTGCGCGATCGGTGCCGTGGATGCGGATGACGGCGGCATCCGATCCCGGAGGCGTGACGGTGTCGCTCATGACGCCATGGTCGTACTGCTCCCAGATCCAGGCGCGCGACGCCAGGTCGGGCGACCCGATCAGGGTGCGGAGGGCGTCGATGTCGGCCTCGTCGCAGGGTACCGGCGTCCGCTCCGTCGGCGGCGGATCGGTGTGGGGCCGGTCGTGCACGATTCCCTCGGCCAGCGGGCGGACCGGAAGGTCGGCGACCGTCGTGCCGTCTACGGTCAGTTCCAGCCGGCCGGTGCCGGTGACCGTGCCGACCACCACGGCATCGAGACCCCATTTCCGGAAGACGGCCCGGGCCGCCGATTCGGTCCCCGGACGCAGGGTCATCAGCATGCGTTCCTGGCTTTCCGACAGCATCAGCTCCAACGGCGTCATGCCCGGACTGCGCACGGGTACGCGTTCGAGTTCCAGGCGGATTCCCGCCCCGGCCCGGGCCGCCATTTCCACCGAGGACGAGGTCAGCCCGGCGGCTCCCATGTCCTGGATCCCGATCACGGCACCGGTTCCCATCAGTTCCAGACACGCTTCGAGCAGCAGCTTTTCCAGGAACGGGTCACCGATCTGGACGGTCGGCCGGCGGCTCTCGGCCTCTTCCGAAAATCCGGCGGAGGCCATGCTGGCGCCGTGGATTCCGTCCCGCCCGGTCCGTGCTCCCACGTAGAGCACGGGATTGCCGGTCCGGCCGGCATCCGCCAGAACGATCCGGTCGTGCCGGACCAAGCCCACGGCCATGGCGTTCACGAGGATGTTGTCGTTGTATCCGGCATCGAACGTGCATTCGCCGCCGACGGTAGGGATGCCCACGCAGTTTCCGTAGTTACCGATGCCGGCCACCACGCCGGCGGCCAGATGCCGGGTCTTCGGATGCTCCGGAGCCCCGAACCGCAGACAGTTGAGGACGGCAACGGGTCGGGCGCCCATCGTGAAGACATCCCGCAAGATGCCGCCGACACCGGTTGCGGCGCCCTGGCGGGGCTCGATGAACGACGGATGATTGTGGCTTTCCATCTTGAACACAACCGCCCAGCCGCCGCCGACGTCCACCACCCCGGCGTTCTCGCCCGGGCCGTGAATCACGTGATCGCCCGACCGGGGCAGCAGGCGGAGCCAGGGTCGGGACGACTTGTACGAGCAGTGCTCGTTCCACATGGCCGAAAACACGCCGAGCTCGACCGCGTTGGGTGCGCGTCCCAGGCATTCCCGGATCTGCCGGTACTCGCCGGCCGAGAGGCCCAGCCGAACGGCGTCGGCCACGGTGGTCCCGGTGGCGTTCATGCCAGGGCATCCGGCAGCGCGGCAAAGAACCGCCGCCCGTCCGTTCCGCCCGGGCCGTCTCCGATCACCCGCTCCGGATGCGGCATAAGGCCGAGAATCCGTCGGTTGGCGCCGACGACGGCGGCGATTCCGGCGACGGAGCCGTTGGGATTGGCGGCGGCGGTTCCGCATCCGGACCCGTCGACGTACCGCAGCGCGATCCGTCCTTCGGCCTCCAGCTCGGCCAGCGTCTCCGCATCCGCCCGGTAGTTGCCCTCCATATGGGCAACCGGGAGGCGAATGCGCTCGCCGGACGTGAAGCCGGCCAGGAACGGGCTGCGGCCCTCGACGCGGAGGCCGACCGATCGACAGACGAACCGGAGGCCCGAGTTGCGGATCAGCGCCCCCGGCAGCAGTCCGGTCTCGGTGAGGATCTGGAAGCCGTTGCAGATGCCGAGGACCGCGGTTCCGCGCGTCGCGGCTTCGTGCACCGCGCGCAGGACGGGAGAATGCGCCGCGATGGCTCCCGCGCGCAGGTAGTCCCCGTACGAGAAGCCGCCCGGCAGGACGATCAGATCGCAGGCGGGCAGGCTAGCGGCGCCGTGCCAGACCCGTTCGGGAGCCCGACCGGTACAGCGGGCGAGGGCAACGGCGACATCCCGGTCGCAATTCGAACCGGGGAACACGACGACTACGGTTCTCATGCGTCGGGAACGGTGATGCGGTAATCCTCGATCACGGGGTTGGCAAGGAGCACCCGGCACATTCGGTGGAGACGCGCGAGCGCGTCGTCGCGGCCTCCGGTCAGCGTGATTTCGAAGAACTTGCCCTGCCGCACCTCCTCGACCTCGCCGAACCCGAGGGTCCGGAGCGCGGACCCGACGGCCTGCCCCTGCGGATCGAGCACGTCCGGCTTCAGCACCACGTGCACGACGGCCTTCATGCCCGTCGCCCTAGGATGCGCCGCCGCGGTCGGCCTCGGGCAGCACCCCGAGACGCCGCGCGACTTCCTGGTAGGCCTCCTCGATCTCTCCGAGGTCGCGGCGGAAGCGGTCCTTGTCCAGCCGAGCGTCGGTATCCATGTCCCAGAGGCGAGACGTGTCAGGGCTGATCTCGTCGGCCAGCAGGATGCCCATGCCGTCATCGCTGTAGTGGCGGCCGAATTCGAACTTGGTGTCGACGAGACGGATGTTGACGGCGTGGAACAGGCCGTTGAGGTAGTCGTTGATGCGCAGGGCATAGCCGAACATTTCATCGAGTTCGTCTTCGGCCGCCCAGCCGAACGCAAGGATGTGCTCGTCCAGCACGAGCGGGTCGTCGAGCTTGTCGTTCTTGAAATACCACTCGATCAGCGGCCGGGGCAGCCGGGTGCCCTCCTCGATGTCGAGCCGCTTGCTCAGGCTGCCGGCGGCGACGTTCCGGACCACCACTTCGACGGGGATGATCTCGACCTCGCGCACCACCTGCTCGCGCATGTTGAGCGGCCGCAGAAAGTGGGTGGGGATGTCGATTTCGCCGAGTCGCATCATCAGGTGCGCCGAAATGCGGTTGTTGATGACCCCCTTGCCGCTGATGGTGCCGCGTTTCCGGTTGTTGAAGGCCGTCGCGTCGTCCTTGAAGTGCTGGACCAGCGTGCCGGGCTCGGGGCCTTCGAACAATGCCTTGGCCTTGCCCTCGTAGACCAGACGACGGCGCTGTCTGGACATGGGTCAGGGCTCCCGGGATGGGCGGATCCGGCCCATGTTCCATCGGGGAGTGTCTATAGCCCGCCGTTCTCGAAGGGGCAAGGGCAGGCAGCCCGGAACCGGCGGGCTGGCGGCGGGTTGCGAGGGACCGGCCCGATTTCGGATACCCGCACGACGGCCGGTGCTCCGGAATCTCCCGCGCGGCCGGAACGACGGTCATCGGTGTTCGCTCGCAGGTGCCGCGACCGCCGCGTTGCCGGGTTCGGCGGCCGGGCGGCTCCCGCATGCGGCGGGCCGTTCCGGGAGCCGGGGGATCGGCGCCGTCGTCCGGTCGGCGGCCTTTCAACCGGACACGGTCAACTCCAGCTTTTTCAGCAGATCGGGTTTCCGCATGGTTCGGTGATGTTCGACGAAGGCGCGGAGGAGGTTGTATCGCTGCCAGAGTTTCTCGGTTCCCGGCCGGGGTTGGCGTGTTCCGGGGATGAAGCCGGCCCGGCGTGCGACCTTGACGGCGAAGGCTTCGAGGGTCGGTTCGGGATCGGGCGGTCCCCGCAGCCGGCGCTGTCGGCCGGTCTTGTGGAGGGCACGGACCGTCATCTCGTCGCGGTGAACGATGCGGCTGCTGGCCGGGGGAGGTGTCGGGCTCCGAGCGTGCGAGACGCTCGACGGTCAGGACGCGGGATGCGGGACTGGCGTCGAAGGCTAGGCACGCCCTCAGGTCGTCGACCGGGTCGAGGCGCCGGTCCTCGATCTTTCAACCGGATATGGTTGACTCTGCATTCATGAGGCTTGGGTGCAGGCAGGACAAGGTCGAGCGACAAGGCAAGACCCGACCAGGCCGCGCGCGCCGAGGCCCGGCCAGGGCGCCCTTCGCGTCGCGTCCGTCCTCGCGCTCGCACCATCCCCGCGCCAAGGACGAGCGCGTGCTGCCCTCGGCCGCCGACACCGCCTTCCGCCCATCCACCGTTGTCGCACACAGAGGTCGAAAGCCGATCCTCATGGGCCACGATGTACGGCCTCTCATGAGCGAAGAGTCAACCGTGTCCGGTTGAAAGGTCGGCGGCGGGACGGATTCCGGATTCGCACGCCTCCCGCGAGACCTGCACGATCCGGTTCGGCATCGGCCGGTCCTTGCTTCCGTCGGCCGGCGCCCGGGGCGCGAGCGGGTTGCGCCTGCGTGGCGGTGCGAGACGGGTCGGCCCGGCCGGACCGGCGGCGCCGGGTCGCGGCCCGCAAGGCCGCATCGACCCGGTTCGTGCCGGGATCCCCGGCACCGTCCGCCGCGCCCGCAGGCTCCCTCGCGGCGGACGGGGTCCGCTTCGTGCGGGGTTCGCCGCCGCGGCATGCCCGAGGACGCGCGGTCGTGCAGAATGCAGCAGTTCGATGCCCCGGGCGCCGACGGGCGGGATGACGGGGCACGACCGGCCGCGCCCCCGATGCGGCCCGGACGGTTCCGGAACGCCGAAGGGATCGACGCATGGTCCGCGATCTGGAGAGGTGCGGCTCTCATGGTCGGAATCGGGCGGGCGGGGCGGAGCATCCCGATCTCCGTTCGCGCGCGGATCGAGACGGGCAGGCCGGCGGTCCCCGCCGATTCCGCCGGTCCGGAACCGGCGGGAGAACGGCCGTGCGTCTTCGAACCGAACGAAGCCCCGGAAAGGATCGGGGCCGCGAGGCGCCGGTTCCCGGCCGATGCCGTCGCGCCGGACTGCGGTCGGATGCAGGATCGGCGCCGGGGGTCCGAAGGGTCCGGTCGGCTTCCGTGCGCACCGGTCCGCGGGGGGAGGAGAGCGAACGGGCCGGGCATCCGGAGGGTCGACGGGATTTCGGTCGGGGTCCGGGCGCGCTTCGGTCGGGATCGGGGGTGGTGCGCGTGCCTCCCGGCCGGTACCGGGGCCGGCGGGCCACGGGAACCGGGGGGCCGGGGGTGCCGTGCCGACCCGCCGCAATGCCGGGGCCGGCCCCGGATCGCAGCCACGGTCGGCAGGGCGCGGACGCGGACCGGCGGATGCACGTCGCCGGCCTCCGCCGGCGGACGGGCCCGGCCGGCACGGGGCGTGTGGGCGCATCCCGCGTCCGGGGCCCGGCGCCCGCCATCTCCGGAAGGCGCGCCCCGGAAGCCGGGGGTGACGCGGCACGAAGGCCCGGCGGTGCGGTTCCGCGGGCGAGGCCGTTGCCGGCGGATCGGACCCAGGCATGGGACCCATCGGCATGAGCGGGACGGAACTCCTGGTCGGGGCCGCGGTCGCGGCCCTCTGTTTCGCGGCGGGCCAGCTGCTGCGGCCGGGACGGCGGGATTCCGAGCTGGCCGCACTTCGGGATTCGGTCCATCGCACGGAAGGCCGCCTCCGATCCTTTGTCGACCTGCTGGAACGTCGCTGGGAGGCGACGGATGCGGCGGCCGGCCGGCAGGCGAGCGACCTGAACCGGACGCTCGCGGGGCTCCGTGAGCGGATCGGTGAAATCCGGGAAGCGCACCGGCGGATCGAGAACCTGGACACGCAGATCGTCGATCTGCAGAAGCTCCTTGCCAACAAGCAGGCGGCGGGGGCCTTCGGCGAGGTCCAGCTCGAGAATCTCGTGCGCCAGGCCCTGCCTCCCGGGGCCTACGCGTTCCAGCGAACGCTCGGCAACCGGAACCGGATCGACTGCCTCGTCCTGCTGCCGCACCCGCCCGGGCCCATCGCGATCGACGCGAAGTTTCCGATCGCGAGTTTCCGCGCGTTCCTGGAGGCACGGGGCGCGGAGCACGAACGGGCGGCGCGCGGGAATCTCGCAACCGCCGTCAAGAACCACATTTCCGACATTCGGGACCGCTACATCGTCCCCGGCGAGACCTCCGACTGGGCCGTGATGTTCCTGCCCAGCGAGTCCCTGTTCGCCGAACTGCACGCGAGCTTTCCGAACGTCATCGAGCATGCGTTCGAGTCCCGGATCGGGATCGCGTCGCCCTCTACCACCATGGCCCTTCTCAACACGATTCGAAGCGTGCTCCGGGATGTCGACATGCGAACCAACGCCGGCCTGATCCAGGTCGAACTCGGTCATCTGCTGCAGGATCTGGGCAGGCTGGACCGCCGCACCGGCAATCTCCGGAGGCACTTTGCCCGGATGGAGGAAGATGTCCGCGCCCTCGAGATCTCCACCGGGAAAATCCGGAACCGGGCGGACAAGATTCGGGAGGTCGAGGTGGGCGGCGAAACCCGCCAGGCACCGCCCGACGCAGCGACGCCGCCCGATTCATCGGCCCCCGAGGGCGCCTGAGGGACGCCCGGCCGGTCCGCGGACGGCCTCGCCGGCAGCTTCTCAACGGGGGCCGGCGTCTTCTACCGCACGTCGTGCCGCGAGCGCTGCGCCCAGCGTGCCCTCGTCCAGGTAGTCCAGCTCCCCGCCGACCGGAACGCCTTGGGCCAGGCGGGTCACGCGAACCTCGACGGCGCGCAGCCGCTCCCCGACGTAGTGGGCGGTCACCTGCCCGTCGACCGTGGTCGACAGGGCCAGAATGACCTCCTGCAGTTCCTCCTCGCCCGCCCGCTGTACCAGCGATTCCATCATCAGGTCCTCGGGTCCCACCCCGTCGAGTGCATTGAGCGTCCCGCCCAGAACGTGGTACCGACCGGAAAATGCCCGGGCGCGCTCGAGCGCCCACACGTCGGCCATGTCTTCCACCACGCACAGCATGCTCGCGTCCCGTCGGGGATCCTGGCAGATTCCGCACGGGTCCCGTGCGTCCAGGATCCCGCAGATCCGGCAGGGGCGGACGGCTTCGGCGGCCGTTCGCATGGCGTCGATGACCTGCTGCATGGTGGAATTGCGGCGCTTGAGCAGATGCAGCGTCACCCGTCGCGCCGACCGCGGCCCCAGACCCGGAAGGCGGGCGAGGCGATCCACCAGCGCCTGAATGGGTTCCGCCTGACGGGACATCCGGTACGGCTAGCGGCGCGGGGGCAGTCCGGACGGAATCGGTCCCATCGCACTCATGTGCGCCTTCAGCGTTTCCTCCATCTTCCTGTCCAGCTGCGCCCGGGCCTGGTTCTGAGCGGCCACGACGAGGTCTTCCAGGAGCGGCATGTCGGAGGCCAGCGACGGGTCGATCCTGACCCGCACGCATTCGCCGGATCCGTTCATCGTCACCCGGACGAGGCCGGCCCCGGCCTCCCCGGTGGATTCGAGGTCGCGGAACCGTTTTCGTACGGTCTGGAGCCCGTCCGTCAGACTGCTCACCCCCTGCATCAGCTTGGCAAGATTCATGCTTGGGTTCCTCCGGCAGAAGGCCGAACCCGCACGTCGACGACCGCGGGCTCGCGTTTCCGTATGGCGTCGGGCAGGCGGGCGGAACGCCGGCGCGCCGTCGCGACCAGCGGATGGGCATCGGCGATGCGCATCCGGTCTGCGTGCTGCTTCGCGTGCTGTTGCCGGAGGGTCTCCTGCCCGCCCGACTGCACCAGCGCCAGGAGCCAGCGGGAACCGGTGGTGCGTTCGAGATCCTTCGCCAGCGATCCCACAAAGTCGCTCGGCGCCCCCTCGGCCACGCGGTATTCCAGCTGTCGGAGCTGCGGGTCGTACCGAACGAGATGAACGTAGTTCTCGAGATCGTAGGCCAGGCGGGCGTGCTTGCGGCCACGCAACTGCCGGACGAAATCCGCGAACGTGGCCGCCGCGGCGTGAGGCGCCGCTGTCGGCGCCGGCCGGGCGGCCGGCTGCACGGCCCTGGCCGCCGCCACGGCCCGAATCCCGCCGGTCGGCGCGGCGGCCGCAGAAGGTGCGCGCTCGGCGGCCGGCTTCCGGGCCGCCTCCGGGCTTTCGTCGTGCAGCTGCCGCACCAAGGCCCCGGGGTCCGGCAGATCGGCCACGAAGCACAGCCGAATGACGGCCATTTCCACTGCGTTCCGCGAATCGGGAGCGACCGCGGCTTCCTTCAGCGCCTGCAGGATCATCTGCCACGTCCGCCCCAGAACCGGCACGGACAGCCGTGCCGCCAGTTCCCGGCCTCGGGTTCGCTCGTTCTCCGGTACCTCGAGCGCGGTCGCGCTGTCGGGGTGAATGCGGATTCGGGACAGCCAGTGGGTAAGCCCCAGAAGATCCTCCAGCACCGCGCCCGGTTCGGCCCCCTCGGCGTACAGGCGCGCCATCTGCTCCAGCGCCGCGGCCGTTTCGCCCGCCATGATCCGCTCGAACAGATCGAGAATCCGGCTGCGGTCCGCGAATCCCAGCATGTCCCGGGTGGCGTCCGCCTCGATGGCCCCGCCCTGGTGA
The DNA here is from genome assembly GCA_965115815.1 of Alphaproteobacteria bacterium. Lineage (GTDB taxonomy): Bacteria > Pseudomonadota > Alphaproteobacteria > TMED109 > TMED109 > VXPW01. The sequence goes on from OZ220465.1 coordinate 4,398,813, forward strand.
CTGATTGCCTGATCGAGAATGGACAGTCCGTCCCGGACCGAACCATCGGCGGCCCGGGCAATGAGACGGAGCGCTTCGTCGTCGATCCGTGCGTCCTCGAGCTGCACGATGCGGCGGAAATGATCAGCGAGGAGCTCCTGCGGAACCCGCAGCAGGTCGAAGCGCTGACAGCGGGACAACACCGTGACCGGCACCTTCCGGGCCTCGGTCGTGCAGAAGATGAACACGACGTGCGCCGGCGGCTCCTCCAGGGTCTTGAGGAGCGCGTTGAAGGCGCTCGACGACAGCATGTGGACCTCGTCCACGATGTACACCTTGTAGCGCGCGGTCGCCGGCCGATAGTGCGCAGCGTTGATCAGTTCCCGCATGTGATCCACGCCGGTATGGCTGGCCGCGTCGATCTCGAGGATGTCCAGGTGCCGTTCGGCCCGGGCTTGGGTGCAGGATGTGCATGCGCCGCAGGGACGCGTGGTCGGCCGGCCGCCGCTCGTGCAGTTCAGCCCCTGAGCAATGATGCGCGCAGTGGTGGTCTTGCCGACGCCGCGGATGCCCACGAACAGAAACGCGTGCGCAATGCGCCCGTTCGCGAAGGCATTGGTCAGGGTGCGGACCAGCACGTCCTGGCCAAGCAGGTCCTCAAACCCCGCCGGACGGTACTTCCGCGCCAGCACCAGGTACGGTGGCGGCCCGGATCCTGCCGGAACGTTCCGGTCCGGTTGCGGCGCTCCCTCGGGTCCCGGATCGTCGCCGGGACGGAGGCTCAGCAAATCGCCCGTATCGGTCACACGTATCCCCGCCTTGGTCCGCGCCGGCCTGTTCGGACTATACCGCAGGCATCCGATGGATCACGTTGCCGGCGCCCGCGGTCCATGGCGGCCGGGCGTGCCGCGGGTTCGCAGGGATCCCGGCCGGAGTCGGTCATGCGCCGGAAGCCTGCGCACCGAATCGAGGCTCGGGTTCGGGCGGAACTTCCGGCGCGCTTGCCCGATCGCGCCGACCGCGCCGAACCGGCGCGCAAGGGGAGGGTCCGGTCCTCCGGTTCCGGCGTTCTTCGTTGCCGCCGTTGACAGCCGACGTCGGGCGGGGATCATCGTTCCGATGTCGATACGCCCTGCATGCGGGTCGCCCGGCCGGGCCTCGGCGCCCGATACGGAAACGACTGCGATGCAGAGCACCATTCCGCACTGTGCCGAACCGCCGGGTGCGTCTCCGGATCCGAACCCGGCCGACGGGCACCTGCGCACGTCTGCGCAAGGTCTCTTGCCGGTTCCCGAATGCATCTCCGGGCCGGCTCCGCGTCCCTGCCCGCTGCCGACAGACGGGTTCCCGATACCGGGCGGGATCCGCAGGCCGGGCCTGGCCGGCAATGTCCGAAGGAGTCTCCGAGGGTCGACCCTTGCTCCGGTTCGACCCGTGAGCCATCGGCCAAGGGAGACGAGACGATGACCCTCGAGTCAGACTTCGCAAGCGCGGACTTCGCGTCGCGTGCCATCTCCCCGTACCGGGAAATGGGCGCCTACGAGGCCCTGTGGTCCGAGCCCGGAACGACCTTCAGGTCCTTGTCCGAACGTTTTGCCCGGCACCCGGGCAGCGTTCCCTCCGACTTCGTTCCCGAGACCGATGCGCGTGACTGCGCCGACTTCGTCAAGCGGCGTTTCGACAAGGCTGGGGTGCGCGGATTCGGCGTCCGGGTGCACGGTGCCGGCGAGTACCCGGACAAGCTGCGTGACGCCGCGCATCCGGTCGAACTGTTCTACTACCAAGGTTGGTGGGGTCTGGCCTGCGCCCGCTCGGTCGCCGTCGTGGGAACCCGGAAGCCGTCGAGGGAAGGGCTTTCGCGCACGCGTCGTCTGGTGCGGTCCCTCGTGGCCGACGAATGCACCGTGGTGTCCGGACTCGCGGCCGGGATCGACCGCATGGCCCATGAGACCGCCATCGAGGAGGGCGGCCGCACGATTGCCGTCATCGGCACGCCGCTCTCGCACACCTACCCCAGGAAGAACAGTGATTCTCAACGCTATATTGCCAAGCACTTCCTTCTCATCAGTCAGGTTCCGCTCAGACGTTACGAGTCCCAAGGCTATCGCCACAATCGGGGATTCTTCCCCGAACGCAACGTCACCATGTCCGCGTTGACCGACGCGACCATCATCGTCGAAGCCGGCGAGATTTCGGGGACGCTGATTCAGGCCCGTGCTGCCCTGCGGCAGGGACGCAAGCTCTTCGTTCTCGACAGTTGTTTCCGGGACTCGCGTCTGACTTGGCCGGCTAGGCTTGCCGAGAAAGGCGCCATTCGGGTCAAGGACTACGATGATGTCCGGCGGGAGCTTTGATCATGGATTCACACGAATTGATGGCCTGACACGGTCGGATGACTCGCATCTGGACGAGTAGGAATTGTGCTACTTTGTCGGCGAGAAGGTACGAACCCCAATACCGTGTCTTGGCGTTTCTTCGGGCAAATCAATATCCGGGTGCAATGCCGCAGGAATTTTCTACGTGGTTTCCGGGGCATTGATGTCGTGAGGGTGTCGCTGTCCCGGCCGCCTACGCATGACCGAATGCCTGCGCTTGACCTCGTTCGCGTCACACCCGAAAGACCTTCATCGCCTCGTCTCCGAGGTGGTTGATGACCTTGACGGCGATACGGCCGGAGGCAGGCCTGGGGAAGGGGCGGGACCGGTCGCGGTTCAGGGTGTCCCAAGCCTCGCGATCGATTTCCGCCTTCAGCGTCTGCTTGAGTGCCTTGTAGGGGTCGTTCGCGCCGAGGAAGTAGGCATGACGGACGAAGAAGCTCTCTTCGTTGTAATCGGTGTCGACGAACCAGCAGGCGATGCCCTCGGTGCCGTTGCTCCGCACCTCTCCAGTCTGGGGATGGAAGACATCCACGCCGTTGATGTGCACCTGAAGGGTGTCGGCGCCGTGCTTGAGGATGTCGATATCGGGTTCGCCGAAGATGACGAACAGGTTGCCCTTGCCCGTGTTCTTGAGATCGTCGGCCATGTGCAAGTCGGCGTTCATGCGGGCCCGGAGTATCGGGATGCGTCCGAGTTTCTCGAAGTCGGCCGCATGGGCGTCGTAGCTGAAGGCGCAGGCAATCAGCACGTCGAAGCCTGCTTCGGCGGCTTCCCGGGCGGCGGCGGAGAGGTCCGGGCGCGCGACCGTGCCGAACTCGGGCCCGATGAAGACTCCGGCGCGGCGCGCGACGCCGGTTTCGTCGCCACCTTCGACATAGCGGCCTTCGGCGCAGACATAATGGCCGGGCCAAGGCGTGAGCGCGGTAAAGGAGATGCGATCCTCCCTGTGCGTCTGCTGCACGCCTGCCGTCCGGAGGTGTTCCAAGACGATGTCGGTGAAGTTCGGGGCCTCGCTGGAAGTGAGCTTTCGGTCGGAAAGCGCGGAGAAGAACTCGCCGTCCTCATCCACTGCGAGCATCCGGTGCGGCGCCAAGCTCTCGACCGTGAAGGGACCGGCAACGCGGATGCGGGACGTGTCCACATAGGGTTTGTCGTAAAGGTATTCTTGGTCCGCCTTGGCGGCGATAGCGGTGTCGATTTCCTTCTGCCGGGCGATGCGCGCCTCCCACCATGCGGCGTGTGCGGTGGTGATGTTTGCCGACCATTCTTCGCCCGCATTGCGCGGGATTTCCCACTCCTCCCATTGCTTGTCCAAGGCAGCGTTGATTCCGGTGCGGAGGGGCTCCAGCACTGCCTGCCAACGCTCCCAGATCACGTCGATTTCGGCGTTGTTGGCGATGGATTTGAGCGTGATGTGCGAGACACGCTTATAGACGAAGCCATGGCGGATGCTGCTGCCTGCCGGCGTCTTGGAATGCGATCGGCGCGTGAGCTCTGCTTCCTTGTGCCGACCTTCCGGGCTGTCAGCGAGGAGATACCACGGGTAGCGCGCGCCCATGATCCGGGCGCGGGCCAGCGTCAGCGCGACACGGGACGTGTCGACGGTGATCCATCTTCGGCCCCACTGCTCGGCAACGTAGGCCGTGGTGCCAGATCCACAGGTTGGGTCCAGCACAAGGTCGCCGGGGTCGGTGGTCATCAGTATGCAGCGCGATACCGGATTCGTCGATGTCTGTACGACATAAGACTTCTCGATTTCCGGTCCTGTATCGTCCCAGGAATTGGAAATCTCGAATGCTGGATAATCGTCGTGGTAGTACAATGTGCTCAGAGCATTTCTGTCGGGATTAATTCGAGACGCCCTGTAAAGTCTTTGGAATCCGTCTGGCGCATACCGCCAATGCGAAGTTGGCGGTATGCGCCAGACGGATCCGAAAACGCTTCTTGGCTCATGATCTCCGGAAGCCATTGAATGTACCGGAAGCTTCCGGTAGGGACGTGAATTTTGCGGGCATTTGGAGGGGTCCTTTCTTTCTTCCGTGCTCATGGGCCGTCTCGTCACATTGTCCCCCAATTCCAATTGATTGTATGAATTGGTGTCGATTTCTTTTTCCCACAACAGCCTCCGAAACTTGACCGCTTCCGGGTTTTTGCAGTACCAAACAATGTAATTCGATATGCGTTTGATTGAGTTCTGTTTTGTGGTTCCGCTGCTGGTTCGATAAGTTATCATGCTGACAAATCCTCCCCCCCCCCTCGAACACCTCGTCCATCAACATGCGTACACGATGCACATTTTCGTCGCCGATCTGCACGAAGACCGAGCCGCTTTCGGTGAGCAGCTCCCGCGCCACCGTCAACCGGTCGCGCAGGTAGGCGAGATAGGAGTGGATGCCGTCGCGCCACGTGTCGCGGAAGGCTTTCACCTGCTCCGGCTCGCGGGTGATGTGTTCGGCCTTTCCGTCCTTCACGTCGCGGCTGGTGGTGGACCACTGGAAGTTGGAGTTGAAGCGGATGCCGTAGGGTGGATCGATATAGATGCACTGCACCTTGCCGCGCAGGCCCTCGCGCTCCGCCAGCGACGCCATGACCTGCAGGCTGTCGCCGAGGATCATGCGATTCGACCAGTTGGCGTCGTGACGGTAGAACTCGGTGCGTGCCGCCGTGTTCGGCAGACCGTTGAAATCGGCAAAAAGGCTGGGCTCGGGCGGCGTTTCCTCCTCCCGCCGCTCCTTCGTCTGCCGCAGCAGATCGTCGATCAGAACCTTGGGGTGCAGCTTTTCCTGGATGTAGAGCGGCGGTGCCTGGACGACGAGGTCGGCGGCATCCTGTTCGTCCTTGCCGCGCCAGACGAGCTGCGGGTCGAGATCGCGGTTGCGGCGTTCGAAGGCCACGCGGATCGGCGCCTTCTCCTCCTCCGACAGGACGGGATGGTACTCCACCGTCGGGATGTTGCGCCGCGATTCCTCGCCGTGCGTCAGCGTCTCGACGGATTTCGGCCCTGTTTTCGCCCCGCGCGCCATGGATCAGGCGACCCTGGTCGTGTGCAGCGGCAGCGCTTCGGCCTCCAGCGTCGAAAGATCGACACGCTGCGAAGCCCGGTCGATGTCGAAGCCCACGACGCTGCCATCGCCGTCGAGATCGACATTCAGTCCGTCCGTCACTTCCCGCGTTTCGGTGCCCGGTCCGGCCTTGAACTCGACATAGAGACTGTCCGTCTCGGGATAATAATGCAGCTTCATTCCCGTTCCCTTCTGAATCCGCGGTCGAAGAAGGCATTGTGGACGGTCTCCCCGTCGGTCAACGTCACCACGCGCAGGATGCGCCTTGGCGCCTTGCCGGCGGGCATGACCTCGCCCCAATGGCGAACCCGACCGTCGGGCTGGACTTTGCGACGAAGCGGAACTGCGATGACATCCGCGCATCATTCCAGGTTGATATAGGGTCACTTGCGGCGTACCTGCTCCTCGAAATAGCGGGTCGTCTTCATTCGGCAGTATGGTCGAGGAGAAAGCCGCGAACAAGCTCGTCGAACCCCGACTCGATTTCGTGGACATCCGTGAACTCGGCGAAGGCCCAGCGGCCGAAGGTGCCCAACGCGTTCACGCCCGGTACCCACTGGTTGTCCATCGTCGCTTTCTTGTCCTTCGCATCCTCACCGCGAAGGCCCTTGATCTCGACGACCAGGTGCAGCGGGTCATCCGCTCCCCGCCCGTCGTCCACCTGCACGATGAAGTCGGGGAGGTAGGTCCGGGTCCCGGATCCCCGGCGATAGGGGATCTCCAGCCCGAGTCCGTGGTTCTTGACATAGGCGCGGACCCGAGGATCGCCCTCCGCGACGCGGCAGAACTCGACCTCCCAGTCGCTGTCACAGACCGCGTGATTGACGTGGCAGCGGCGGGCATCGGTCCTCCACAACTGCTTCCTCGAGACGGCAAAGCGCACGTGAGCCGTCGATCCCGCCGGGTTGTACGGGTCGAGGACGGCCTTCACCGGACGCTCCCCCATGGGGTGCGCGACAATGCCCTGGGTGATGCGCTCGCACGCCATTTCGGCGAGTTCCGGGTACAGGAGCTGCGCGGAAAAGGTGCCGCTCGTGCAAGTCAGGTGGTTGTCGAGCCATTGGCCCGCGATGCGCTTGAGCTGGCCGAACAGGTACAGCTTCGGCTCCCCGTCGGGGTCGCGCCACCGGGTCTCCAGCAAGTGCCGGGTCAGGTGGAACAGCAGGGTCGCCCGCCGCAATCCACCGGTGTGCACGAGATCGAGGTCGATTCCCTTGCCAATGATCCCCTGAACACGGGTACGGGAGGGGCCGACGAGCTCCGGCGTCAGGACCAGCGTGGCATCCTTGGTGAAGTTCGCCTGCAGACGATTCTCGGGCAATTCGACGCGGTAGCCGGCAACCCGGGGAAAGCGAATCTCGCAGTCGTCGCGCTCCGGTGTCATGGCCTCGATCTGCACCGTCCGGCGCGGCTTCTGCGGAAGGGCGACCACGGGCTTGGCGGTAAAGTCGAAGGGAATACCGAGCACGTCGGCATATTCGATCGGCAAGATCCCCTCGTCGTTCAATTCGTAGGATTGTCGGCGCAGTGCCCGCCCGACCGCCTGCTCGCACAGCAACTGGGTGCCGAAGGCGCGCACCCCGAGTACATGCGTGACGGTGCTGGCGTCCCAGCCCTCGGTCAGCATGGAGACCGAGACAACGCAGCGGGTGGCGCTCCCGAGTCGGCCTTGCTTGCCGACGGTGTTCATGGCCTCGCGCAGAAGGTCCGCATCAGACAGGCTCTCGGCGTGCTTTCGGTTCCCGGTGCGCTCGACGATCTCGCGGCGGAAGCGTTCGACCTCCTCGGCCGCCATCGTCCGGAAGTTCGGATCGAGCGCGTCACCCGATTCGAGCTGCTCGCTGTCGACCAGAAGGGTGCGGGGTCGCGCGAGCGCGGTACCGTCCCGGTCGAAGTTCCGGAAAAGCTCTAGGCGGCCGTTCTCCAGCGTTGTCGAGCCGTCCGCGTGCTTCCGCCGGAAGCCGGCGATGTAGTCGTAGAGGAGCTTCGAGGCGGCGGTGTTGTTGCAGATCACGATGAAGCAGGGCGGCACCTCGATCCCCTCCGTCTGCCAGAGATGAAACGTTTTCTCGTAGTGGCCGTAGAGGGCTTCCAGGGCGGTCTTCAGAAGCACCGGAATCTGCGATGGGGCGAGGTTGGCGGTCTTGCTTCGGCCCTTCCGTGGCATGTCCTTGCGGATATGGTCCCACAGGTTGCGGAATTTCGGCATGTCGCTGCCCTGGGTGTTGTCGGCCACCGGGACGCGGGGCAGCTTGACGATGCCGCACTCGATGGCGTCCATCAGCGAGAAGTCGCTCATCGTCCAAGGGAAGAGGGTACCTTCCGCATAGCCGGACCCGCGCAGGAAGAACGGCGTCGCGGAGAGATCGATCACCCGGACGAGGCCGAGCTTGCGTTCGGCCGCCTCCAGTCCGGAAATCCAGAGCCTCGCGGCCTCTCGGTTCTTCTCGGCCTCCTTGCGATCGTCGCCCGTGAGCCGGCCTTCGTCGTCCCCGTCGGATGGCTTGACGGCATAGCAGTGATGCGCCTCGTCATTCAGCACCAGCACGTTCCTCATGCCCATCAGGTCGGGCAGGACGCGTTGCAGCATCTCGCCTTCGCGTTCGCGCGAGCGCAGGTCGGGGCCCCGGCCCCGGAGGAGTGCGCGCCCGCCCTTCGATAGCTTCATCGTCTCGCGGAGCTGGAAGGCGTGGAAGTTGGTGATGACGACCTTGGCGCGGTCGAGGTCGCCCAGCATGTCGCTCGGTACCAACTCCCGGCTCCGGTAGTAGCTGTCCGGGTCGTTCGGCCGGAGCACGCGAAGGCGGTCCCGGATCGTGATGCCCGGGGTGACCACCAGGAACCCCCGCGTGAACCGTTTGCGGTGCGGGCGGCGGACGGCGTTGATCGTCTGCCAGGCGATCAGCATCGCCATGACGGTCGTCTTGCCGGCTCCGGTGGCGAGTTTCAGGGCGATCCGGGCCAGGCCGGGATTCGCATCCTGGTTCGCCCGTTCGACGAGATCGAGAAATCGTCGTCCCCGTTTGCCGAGATGGGGAGCGACCTCGGTCAGCCAGATCACGGTTTCCACGGCCTCGATCTGGCAGAAGAACGGGCGAGCGGTACGGAAACCGTGATGGCGCCAGTGGTGCAGCAACCGCGCCGTCTCCGGCGTGACGCGCCATTGCGCCGGATCCGGCAGTGCTCGCCAGCGATCGACGGCCTTGCGAACACTGTTGATCGTGTCCGCGAGGTCGTATTGCTGGCGGTCGGTCGTGACCCGCTCCGCCTGCCTGTCATAGGTCCATGTCTGTTGGGCGTCCCGGCCCTTCCCGCTTTTTCTGGGTTTGGGGATCGGCGTGATGAAGGAGACGCTGCGCCTTTGGTCAACGACGCGGTTGGTGGGTTGGCCGCTTTTGTCAAGCTCCCAGTGCCGCGCGGGAATCTCGTACGGCGAATTGAGAACCGGCCCCTCGAAAAACCGTTTGTTCGTGTCCATGTCGGTTGGCCAACCCGGTTGCTCGCGGTCGGAACCTGCAGCCTCCGCGCGCCGCCGCGGAGGGGGTCGGTTCATTCCCTATCGTATCCGCATTGGTCCCGTTGCCGAATGGATGCACTGCCGCCCTCGTCTCAGGCTCCGCTCGCACTACCCGGCCCGGATTCCCCGCCGTCCACGCACCCGGCATTCCCCCGTCCCGCCTGAGAGGTCTTCTGACCGCACCGGGTCGCTGGACCGGGCAGGCCGCACCCTTGCAGGGAAGCGTGCCCGTTTCGGGAACCTTGTGCTCGCCATGGGATCGAAACGGCACGTGTCCGCGCATGCGGATCATCGCCGAGAAGACGCTCCGGGAGCGCTGGCGGCTGCCCCGGATGCGGAAGGGCCGCTTCTAGCCCGGTGCCGGTGAAGTGCGGCCAGCGGACGGGGTACGCCGGCCGCTCTGAAGGAGGTATGCGGCACCCGCGAACATCGTCGGCAACGACCGGGTGGCCTTCAACGTCATGGGCAACGAGTATCGGCTCGGGGCGAAGAGTAGTTTCCGATATGCCGCCTCGTGTACATCCGCTTTGCAGGTACGCATGCCGAGTACGATGCCGGTGATGTGGAGGAGGTGTGAAATGGCCGATAGCAAGACGATCCGAACGTGACTACGATGCTGCTTTGGATCCATCCAGCGGGTGGTACCAGTGATTGCGTTCCGACGAGAAACGGCTCATGTGCGGTTCTCCGATCGCCGCGCCGGCCCGACGACGATCCGGCGGCGGAAGGGACCGGTTCCCGGCAGGAGGGCACGAGGGGCCGGTGCCCGGCCGGGGGTACAGCGACCGGATTACGGTGCACCTGCCGACCGGAAATTGTCGGCATAGGTCTGCGTCCCCGGCAGCGGGTCGGCGGGGTCGGCGATTTCGTAGGTCAGTCCGTGCGTCTCCGCAAAGCGGACGGCGGCCGCCCGGTCGGGAAACGCGAGAACTACCTGCTCGGCCGTGTCGTTGGACGCGGTCCAGCCCATCAGCGCTTCCGTGCTCCGGGGGGTCCGGGCCAGGAATTCGAGCCGCCAGCGGCGCGTCTTGCGGCGTCCCGACTGCATGGCCGTCCGTGCCGGGCGGTAGATTCGGACATCCGCCATCGCTCTCTCCGGGTGGTCGGGGCGGCGTGATTCGAACACGCGACCCCCTGCTCCCAAAGCAGGTGCGCTACCAGACTGCGCCACGCCCCGTGCTCCGCAGGCTACCACGATCCCGGCTTCACGCGCTGCCGTCGAAGGCCAGCCGCACGCCGCAGAGCAGATGCCGCATGGCCGGCGGGTAGTAGTTGCGGAAGGCGGCGCGGCGGACTTCGGGCTCGCTGAGTCGGCTGCCCCCCTTCAGCACATAGTGGCGGCCGTCGAACCAGGGCAGCGAGTACCCGCGATAGGGAAACGGCCGAAACCCGGGATACGGATGAAACCGGTTGGCGCACCATTCCCATACCCGGCCGGCGCCGCGCAGGCGGTTCGCCGCCCGGGCCGTCTCCCACTCGTGTTCGTGGGGCAGGCGTCCGCCTCGGAACCGGGCATAGGCGCCGGCCTCGTGGCGCGACACGCCGGCCACGCAATCGTCCGGATCCGGCGCTGCCGCAGACGGATCCGGTCTCGATCCCGGAAGTTCCGACCGCATCCGCCAGCGCCACCCTTCCGGCGTCCACCAGCGAGAATCCCGGTAGCCGCCGGCAGCGACGAACTCGTCCCATTCGCGGTGGGTGACGGGCCGCCGCGCAATGCGGAAATCCGCCAGCCGGACGCGTGCGCGTGGAAGTTCGTTGTCGTGGGCCCGGGCCGGATCGGCCCCGCCGACCTGCACGGATCCGCCCGCAACCCGAACGACGGCCGGGCCGGGGGACTCGGCGGGCGGCGGTGGGGGCGCGGACGGTGCGCCGGCCGGGGATCCGATAAGGCCGGCCGCGGTGCGGACGGTCTCGAGGTGCTGCGCGTGGTGCGAGATCAGGAAATGCAGGATGCGGTCGTCCTTGCGGAGCGGATCGGCCGCATCCGGATCGCGGACCCCGTGCAGCAGCGCTTGGTTCTCCCGCATCGTCTCGGTCGACCAGGCCAGCAGTTCGGACCGGGGCGGAAGCCGGCGGCCCCGGGTGGACCTAGGGGCCAGTTCCGGCCGGCAGCGGGGGGCAAGCCGGTCGCGGATCTCGTGGTCGGCCAGCAGCGCCGATCGGATCCACACGCACTCGACGAACACGCAGTGTTCGAGATGCCATCCGATCGGGCTGAGGTCGGCGTGTGCCTGGATGCGCAGCTGCTCCCCGGTGTGCGCCGCGGCGGTTCGGACGAGCGCTTCCTGCAGGTGCTGCCAGCGCCGTTGCGGATCGCCCGCGGGCGTCACAGCGGCTGGGTCTCGATGCCGGTGCGCGTGAGCACGATCAGGCGCCCGGACGGGACGGACGTCCACGAAGGGTTCCGGTCGAAGGGCTCCGAGGCCACGATTCGCCCGGCGGCAAAGTCGGGGTGGTCGGCGGTGGTGTGGAGGCTCGGGCTGGGCCGGCGGCCCAGCGCGTGCCGGGTGGCGACGATCTGGTCGGGGGTGGCCACGATCACGTTGAGCAGCGCATCCGCGTCCGCCGGCAGCAGGTGGGAGAGGACGATGAAGGCCTGCCGGACGGCGTCGGGCAGGTCGTGACCGGAGTGCCGCCACTGTCGGCGGACCAGCGCGAAGAGGAGTTCGGAATCACTCGAACCCTGTACCGCGGCGTCGAGTTCGGGCGGCAGCAACTGGCGCAGCCGCGGCCGCATCGTGCCGAAGAACTGCTCGATGTAGCCGTTGTGCGAGAACAGCAGACCGTCTCCCTGGAACGGATGCGTGGCGGCGTCGCTGACGGTCAGCGGCGGCGTGGCGCTGCGTACGTTGGCGACCCAGACCGGGCGGCGCAGGGCGGCGGCCAGCGGGGGAAGGTTGGGGTCCTGCCAGACGGGGCGGGTGCTGCGGTACTGTCCGCCCCGGCGATCGTCATGGAACCAGCCGAATCCGTAGCCGTCGGCACAGACCAGCGGCCGTTCGAACTCGCGGGCGGCATGGCTCTGCACGACCAGCGAGTGCGGCGGGGCGGTCAGGAACGCGTCGAGGCGGCACGGAGGGCCGATGTAGGCGGCGTGGCGGCACATGGAAGGTCTCGGATCGAGGGCTTCGGCGCGGGCCCCGGGCACCGGAATGATCGGGGCCGGGGCGCCCGGCGGCACGATGCCGGCCGACTATAGGGCGCGGTGCGCGTCCCCGGCATCCGGCCGTCCGGACGGCCGGATGCCGGGGCGGACCGAGCCCGACCTGCCGGCCTCGGGATTTCGCCGCCGGCCGGCCCGGCCGTGCGGGTTCCGGCCCGTTCGCACGAGGGCGCCGGGGTGCCCGGCGTATCGCTTCGACGCCGGATCTGGTACCCTTGCGCGGGAAGGCCGGCGGCAGCAGACCCTGGCGCTCGAACCACAGGGCCCGCCAGAGGGAGTGCGCCGGATGGCCCGAGCGAAGATTGCCTTGGTGGGCGGCGGTCAGATCGGCGGCACGCTCGCGCATCTGGCCAACCTGCGCAATCTCGGCGAGGTTGCGCTCATGGATGCCGCGAAGGGGGTCGCGCAGGGAAAGGCGCTTGATCTCGCGCAGTCGACGTCGGTATCCGGCGCCGACGGGGCGGTCCGGGGCGGGGGGTCGTACTCGCTGCTGCGAGGAGCCGATGTGGTGATCGTGACGGCCGGCGTTCCCCGGAAGCCCGGCATGAGCCGGGATGATCTCCTGGGCATCAATGCCGGCGTGATGCAGGAGGTCGGCGCCGGCATCCGGTCCCACTGTCCGGACGCGTTCGTGGTCTGCGTGACGAATCCGCTCGACGCGATGGTGTTCGAGCTGCGGCGGGCATCCGGGTTGCCGCACCGGAAGGTGGTGGGCATGGCGGGCGTGCTCGACAGCGCTCGGTTCCGGCGCTTCCTGGCCGAGGAGCTGGACGTGTCGGTGCGCGACGTGTCGGCGTTCGTCCTGGGGGGGCACGGGGATACCATGGTCCCGCTGGTGCGCTATTCGACCGTGGCCGGCATTCCGGTGCCGGAACTCGTGCGCATGCAGTGGACGACGCAGGAACGGGTGGACGCCATCGTGCAGCGGACGCGCGTGGGCGGGGCGGAGATCGTCCACCTGCTCAAGACCGGATCGGCGTTCTACGCGCCCGCGCACGCGGCCCTCGAAATGGCCGAGGCCTATCTCCATGATTCGCGCCGCGTGCTGCCCTGCGCGGCATGGCTGCGCGGCGAATACGGGGTGCGGGGCCTGTACGTCGGGGTGCCGGCCGTGATCGGGGCGAGGGGCGTGGAGCGGATCGTGGAAGTCGAACTTGATGCCGGGGAGCGGCGCGCGTTCGAGGCATCGGTGACGGCGGTCCGGGGCTTGCTCAGGGACCTGCGGAAGGTCGCGCGCAGCCGGTGAGGATTCACGAGTACCAGGCCAAGGATCTGCTGGCCGGATTCGGGGTGCCCGTCCTGCGCGGAAGGGTCGCGTATACCGCCGCCGAGGCGCGTGCGGCCGCCGAAGCGCTGGGCGGTGCGGCGTGGGCCGTCAAGGCGCAGGTGCACGCGGGAGGGCGCGGCAAGGCCGGCGGCATCCGGGTGGCGCGGTCCCCGGACGAGGTGGCGGCCGCGGCCGGCGCGTTGATCGGCCGGCGCCTGATCACTCCGCAGACCGGATCCGCCGGCACCGAGGTCGGGCGCGTGTACGTCGAGGAGGGCGCCGCGATTGCGGCCGAGCGGTACCTCGGCATGACGCTCGACCGCCGGCGCGGCCGGTATGTCGCCATGGCCTCGACCGAGGGCGGGGTGGAGATCGAGCAGGTGGCGGCGGCGGCGCCCGAGAAGATCCGGTCGGTGGTCGTCGATCCGGCCGTGGGCCTCCGCGCCTATCAGGCGCGCGAGCTCGCCTTTGCGCTTGATCTTGATCCGCAGGCGCGCCGGGCCGCCGAGCGGACGATCCTGGCGATGGCGGAGGCGTTTGTCGCGACGGACGCCAGTCTGGTGGAGATCAACCCGCTGGCCGTGGCCGGGGACGGCGCCGTGTGTGCCCTCGATGCGAAGATGAGCTTCGACGATCATGCGCTGTTCCGACACCCCGACCTCGCGGAACTTCGGGACGAGACCGAAGAGGATCCGCGGGAAGTCGAGGCCACGAACCACGGCCTGAGCTACGTCAAGCTCGACGGCAACATCGGGTGCATGGTGAACGGCGCCGGCCTGGCGATGGCCACGCTCGACCTGATCACGTTCGAGGGCGGCCGGCCGGCCAACTTTCTCGACGTGGGCGGCGGCGCGACCGAGGAGCGGGTGTCGCAGGCGTTCAAGATCATTCTATCCGACCCGGACGTGGAAGCCGTGCTGGTGAACATCTTCGGCGGGATCATGCGTTGCGACACGATCGCCGAGGGGATCGTCGGCGCGGTGCGCGAGGTGAGCCTGCACGTGCCGCTGGTGGTGCGGCTCGCCGGCACCAACGCGGAGATCGGGATCCGGATCCTGGCGGAATCGGGGTTGGCGATCACCACGGCCGGCGGTCTCGGCGAGGCCGCGCGCAAGATCGTGGCCGTGGTTCGGGAGCACCGCTGATGGCGATCCTGGTCGACCGCAGGACCCGGGTGATCTGTCAGGGCTTCACCGGAGCGCAGGGGACCTTCCATTCGGAACAGGCGATCGCGTACGGCACCCGGATGGTCGGCGGGGTCACTCCCGGCAAGGGCGGCGGCACGCACCTCGGGCTGCCGGTGTTCGACACGGTGCGGGCGGCGGTGGCTGCGACCGGCGCCGAGGCGACGGTGATCTACGTGCCGCCGCCGTTCGCGGCCGACGCCATCCTGGAGGCGGCCGATGCCGGGCTCCGCCTGGCCGTGTGCATCACCGAGGGCATTCCGGTGCTCGACATGGTGCGGGTCCGGCGGGTGCTGGAGGGTTCGCCCACCCGTCTGGTGGGTCCGAACTGCCCGGGGGTCATCACGCCGGGCGCGTGCAAGATCGGCATCATGCCCGGACACATCCACTTGGCCGGCAGCGTAGGCGTCGTCTCGCGGTCCGGGACCCTGACGTACGAGGCCGTGGCCCAGACGACCGCCGTCGGGCTCGGGCAGTCCACCTGCATCGGGATCGGCGGCGACCCGGTGCCGGGCACCACATTCGTCGACGTTCTCGAGATGTTCGTCGAGGACGACGCCACACGGTCGATCGTGCTGATCGGCGAAATCGGCGGCACGGCCGAGGAGGAAGCGGCCGAGTTTCTCCGGAACGCCGGTACCGACAAGCCGGTCGTCGCGTTCATCGCCGGCCGTGCGGCGCCTCCGGGCCGGCGCATGGGGCATGCCGGCGCGATCATTGCCGCCGGATCCGGCGGCGCCGACGCCAAGATCGAGGCCCTCCGCGAGGCCGGAGTCACGGTTGTGGATTCCCCCGCCGAAATCGGGGCCGCCGCGGCCCGGGTCGCGGCCGGCTGACGACGGCGCGGCCCCGGCGTTCG
The DNA here is from genome assembly GCA_965115815.1 of Alphaproteobacteria bacterium. Lineage (GTDB taxonomy): Bacteria > Pseudomonadota > Alphaproteobacteria > TMED109 > TMED109 > VXPW01. The sequence continues at coordinate 4,414,225 of OZ220465.1, forward strand.
CGAACGGGAGGGCGAACGTGACCATTGATGAAGGTTCCGGGGCCCGCACCCGGGAACTCCGGCGCCTGTATGCGGCCTTTGCGGCCCGCCCGGAAACGGTGGATCCGGGGTGGCGGGAGTTCTTTCGCGCCCTCGCTCCATCGGCGGTGCAGCTGCTGGAGGCCGCGCCGTCCGCCCCCGCGCCGGTGGGGGCTCCGCCGGTGTCGATGCTGGACGGTACCCGGGATTCGATCCGGACCCTCATGCTGATCCGGGCGTTTCGCGTCCGCGGCAATCTCCAGGCGACCCTCGACCCGCTGGGACTGACGCCGGTCACGCCGCACCCGGAACTCGATCCGGCCACGTACGGGTTCACGCCGGCGGATTTCGACCGGCCGATCTTCATCGACCGCGTGCTGGGGCTGGAGTGGGCCACCCTCCGCGAGATCATGCAGGTGCTGGAGGAGACCTACGCCGGGACCATCGGCGTGCAGTTCATGCACATCCAGGATCCCGAACGGAAGGCCTGGATTCAGCGCCGGATCGAATACAAGGACGCGGGGCCGGATTTCACCGACCTCGGCAAGCGGACGATTCTCGAGCGCCTGACCGATGCCGAGACGTTCGAGCGCTACCTCGCCCGCAGGTTCACGGGCACCAAGCGGTTCGGCCTCGAAGGAGGCGAATCCATGGTTCCGGCCATCGAGCAGATCATCAAGCGCGGCGGCGCGCTGGGCCTTCAGGAAATTGTCCTGGGCATGGCGCACCGCGGCCGTCTGAACGTCCTCGCGAACGTGCTCAACAAGCCGCTCGAAGCCATCTTCGCCGAGTTTCGGGGCGCCCGCGCGCTCCCGCCGGGAATCGACGCCTCGGGCGACGTCAAGTACCACCTCGGAACTTCGGCCGACCGGACCATGGGCGACGTGACCATGCACCTTTCGCTGACGGCCAACCCGTCCCACCTCGAGGCGGTCAATCCGGTGGTCGCCGGCAAGGTCCGGGCGAAGCAGTCGATGCTGCCGCGGGAAGGCGCGCGCGCGCGGGTGGCCGGCCTGATCCTGCACGGCGACGCCGCGTTCGCCGGGCAGGGGCTGGTTCCGGAAACCCTCGGGCTCTCGCAGCTCGAGGGGTACGACACGGGCGGCACCATTCACTTCATCATCAACAACCAGATCGGCTTCACCACCAATCCCGTGCACTACCGGCCGGGGCCGTGGTGCTCGGACGTGGCCCTGACGGTCCAGGCCCCGATTTTCCACGTCAACGGCGACGACCCCGAAGCGGTCGTCTACGCGGCCCGGGTGGCGACCGAGTACCGCCAGGAATTCCGGGCCGACGCGGTCATCGACATGATCTGCTACCGCCGGTTCGGCCACAACGAGGGGGACGAGCCCGCGTTCACGCAGCCGCTCATGTACAAGCGCATCGCCGAACATCCGACGACGCGGGAGATCTATGCCCGCAAGATGGTCGAGGAGGGGGTCGTCGGCGCGGCCGAGGCCGAGGCCCTGGTGACCGCCTGCCAGGACCGTCTGGAGCAGGCGTACGCGGCCAGCGAATCCTACGTTCCCAACAAGGCCGACTGGCTGGAAGGCGCTTGGGAGGGCTTCGTCGGCGAGGCCGGACCGGGGTCGCGGCGCGGTCGGACCGGCGTGGAGCTGGACCGCCTGCGGGAGATCGGCCGACGGGCGTCGACTCCGCCGTCGGGCTTCCGGGTGCACAGCAAGATCGAGCGCCAGCTGAAGCGCCGCGTCGAGGCCATCGAACGGGGCCAGGGCATCGACTGGGCGACGGGCGAGATGCTCGCCATCGGTTCGCTCCTTGCCGAGGGGGTGCCGGTACGCATGTCCGGGCAGGACTGTGGCCGCGGCACGTTTTCGCAGCGGCACGCGGTGCTGGTCGACCAGCGCGACGAGACCCGGGTGGTGCCGCTGAACCGGATTGCGGAGACCCAGGCCGATTTCGAGATCGTCGACAGCCCGCTCAGCGAAGCCAGCGTGCTCGGATTCGAGTACGGCTATTCGCTGGCAGCCCCCAAGACGCTGGTCATCTGGGAAGCGCAGTTCGGCGATTTCGCCAATGGCGCGCAAGTGATCATCGACCAGTTCATTTCCTCGGGGCAATCGAAGTGGCTGCGGATGTCGGGCCTGACGATGCTGCTGCCGCACGGGTACGAAGGGCAGGGTCCGGAGCATTCCTCGGCCCGGATCGAGCGGTTCCTGCAACTGGCCGCCGAAGACAACCTGCAGGTGGTCAACTGCACGACCCCGGCCAACCTGTTTCATGTCCTACGGCGCCAGATGCGGCGGAAATTTCGCCGGTCCCTCGTCATCTTCACGCCGAAATCGCTCCTTCGCCACAAGCGAGTGGTGTCCGGTCTCGGCGCGTTCGGGCCGGATTCCAGTTTCCACCGCGTGCTGGGGCAGCCGAACGGGCCCGACCCGGCTGACGTGCGGCGTACCGTGTTCTGTTCCGGCAAGGTGTACTTCGATCTGCTCGAGGCATGGGAACGCGGCGAGGATCGCGTCCGGAAATCGGTGCAGTTGGTGCGCATCGAACAGTACTATCCCTTTCCGGCGCTGGCCGTGAAGGAGGTGCTCTGGGAGTCGCAGCAGGCGGAGGTGGTCTGGTGTCAGGAAGAGCCTGCCAACATGGGAGCTTGGCCGTACATCGGTCCGATGCTCGATGAAGCCATGGAAGAGGTGCGGATGAACGGCCGTCCGGCCTATGTCGGGCGGGTGGCGGCCGCCTCGCCGGCGACCGGGCTGTATGCGTCGCACGAATCCGGGCAGCGCGACCTCGTCCGCCGCGCTCTGACCCTCCCTCCCGACATCGATTGACTAGGAATTCGCCATGTCTGCGGATCTCGTCGTCCCCGCGCTGGGAGAATCGATCAGCCAAGCTACGGTCCTGAACTGGCGCAGGAGTCCGGGCGATCCGGTCGCCCGGAACGAAGTGCTGGTCGAACTCGAGACCGACAAGGTGACGGTGGAAGTGGAAGCGCCCGACGACGGCATCCTGCTGGAAATCTCGGCCCGCGACGGGGATGAGGTGGCGGTGGGATCGGTGATCGGCCGCATCGGAGCCGCCCGCGCGGCGGCGGCCCCGGATCCTTCGGACGCGGGAACGGCCGACCGGCCTTCGGCCGCCTCCGGCGCGGCTGCGGTGCCGGCCGAGCCCGAAGCAGAAGCGCGGACCGTCCGGCCGGTTTCGATCGAGGCCGGCCGGCCTGCGGCTGCGGACCGGGCCCGGGATGCACCGTCCGGTCCGGTCGAGATCCCGCCGGCCGCAGCGGAGGGCCCGCCGGATTCCGGGCCGGCCTCCGGATCCGCGGCCGGCGCGGCGCCGGATCTGCCCGATCCGGCGCAGGTGCGGCGCAGCGGGCGCGGCGAGCGCATCACGGCCGACGACCTGCGGGAGTTCCTGGGTGCGCTGGAGCGCCCCCTGTCGCCGGCCGTGCGCCGGGCCGTGCGCGAGCACGGGGTCGATCCGGCCGCCGTCGCGCCGACCGGCCCGCGCGGACGGATCGTGAAGGACGATGTGCGTGTCCCGGCGGGCCAGCCGCCGGCGGCCGGCTCGATCCCGGAACCCGTCGGGACCGGGCGGTCCGACGAAGGCGGCCCGAACCCGACCGCCGGCGCGACGGCGCCGGCATCTGCCTCGGCCCCGGGCGATTCCGGTGCGGCCCGCGGGCCGAAGCCGGCGGCCGCACCGGTCCGGCCGCGTGTGCGGCGCGTGCCGATGTCGAGATTCCGCCGCCGTCTCGCGGAACGGCTCAAGGAAGCGCAGAACACGGCGGCCATGCTCACCACCTACAACGAGGTGGACATGAGTGCCGTGGCGGCGTTGCGGAAGGCGGGCGGCGATGCGTTCCGGGAGCGGCACGGGGTGCGCCTGGGCCTGATGTCGTTCTTCGTGAAGGCCTGCGTGTCCGCGCTCCGGGCCGTGCCCGAACTGAATGCCGAAATCGACGGCACGGATGTCGTCTACAAGGACTTCTACGATCTCGGGATCGCGGTGCATTCCGAGCGGGGACTCGTCGTGCCGGTAATCCGGGATGCGGACCGGAAGGGGTTTGCCGACATCGAGCGCGAGATCCGAGACTTTCGTGAGCGCGCCGATGCGGGAACCCTGGCGGCGGACGAACTGCAGGGCGGCACCTTCACGGTATCGAACGGCGGGGTCTACGGTTCGCTGATGTCCGCTCCGATCCTGAATCCGCCCCAGTCGGGCATTCTGGGTCTGCACCGGATTCAGGAACGGCCGGTGGCCCGGGACGGGCAGGTAGTCGTCCGGCCGATGATGTACCTGGCGCTGTCCTACGATCACCGGATCGTGGACGGCAAGGGGGCGGTGACGTTTCTGGTCCGGCTTCTGGGCCAGCTCGAGCAGCCGGCCGTGCTGGCGCTGGATACCTGACGTGCCGCAGCACGATGTGGTCGTGATCGGGGGCGGGCCGGGCGGCTATGTCGCGGCCCTGAGGGCCGCCCAGCTCGGCCTCGACGCGGCGTGCGTGGATCTGCGGAACACGCTGGGCGGTACCTGCCTGAATGTCGGCTGCATCCCGTCGAAGACGCTGCTGCACAGTTCCCACCTCTTCGTCGAGGCGGGCACGTGGGCCGGCCGCGGGATCCGGACCGGGCCGGCGGAACTCGATCTCGCGGCGATGATGGCGGACAAGGACGAGACGGTGCGCGTGCTCACCGGAGGCATCGACCAACTCTTCCGGAAATTCGGTGTCCGCCGCTACGAAGGGAAGGGCGAGCTGGCCGGGGGAGGCCGCGTGATCATCGACGGGAAGGACGGCGGCGAACTAGCGGCCGCCCACATCGTCATCGCGACCGGCTCGGTTCCGAGCACCCTGCCGGGGATCGATCTGGACGAGGAGCGCATCGCGTCGTCGACGGGTGCGCTGTCGTGGTCGGAGGTGCCGGGCGCGCTGGTCGTTGCGGGAGCGGGGTACATCGGCCTGGAACTGGGCTCGGTCTGGCGGCGCCTCGGCTCCGGGGTGACCGTGGTCGAGCTGCTCGACCGGATGGTTCCGGCCATGGACCGGGAGATCGCCCGGCGGTTTCAGCGGGCGCTGGCCGGGCAGGGCATCGAGTTCCGGCTGGGATCGAGGATCACGTCGGCCGAGGCCGTGCGCGGCGGCGTGACCCTGCAGGTGGAGCCGGCCGCCGGAGGGGACGCCGAGACGCTGCGGGCCGACCGATTTCTGGTCGCAACCGGCCGTCGCCCGCGGACCGAGGAACTCGGACTGGCGGCGGCGGGGGTCGACCTGGATCCGCAGGGCCGGATTCGGGTCGACGAACGGTTTCGTACTTCGGCCGCCGGCGTCTACGCCGTCGGGGACGTGATCGCGGGCCCGATGCTGGCCCACAAGGCGAGCCAGGAGGGTCACGCGCTGGCGGAACTGCTCGCCGGCCGGCCGGCCGGCGTCAACTACGACGCCGTCCCGTCGGTTGTGTACACGGACCCCGAGGTCGCGTGGGTGGGAGCCACGGAAGACCGGCTCCGGGCGCGCGGGGTGGCATACCGGACGGGGCGCTTTCCGTTCACCGCCAACGCGCGCAGCCGCACGACCGGCCACACTGAGGGCATGGTGAAGATCCTGTCGCATGCGGACACGGATCGGATTCTCGGCGTGCACGTGATGGGGGCGTCGGCCGGAGAGCTGATCGGGGAAGCCGTCGTGGCCCTCGAAGTGGGGGCGTCGGCGGAGGATCTGGCGTTGACCTGCCATGCCCATCCCACGCTTTCGGAGTCCTTGCGGGAGGCCGCGGCGGCGGCCGCCTACGGCAAAGCCCTGCACGCCTGACCGCCGGCCGCGCGCGGGCCTGCGATCGAGGCGAACGTCGCGCTTCGGCCGGTTCCGCGCAAGGGGGTTCGATCGACGGGCGGCCTGCGCCCGGCCCCGCCGCGCCGCATGATCCGCACGTCCGGTCGGATGGATCCGTCGGACCCGTGACCGGCCCGCCCCGGACCTCCCTCGCGGGCCGCGGAACCGGCGCGAATCCGGGCACGGGAAGCTCCTGCCGGCGGGCCGCGGCGGGAATCGAAATCCATCGGCGTCCGGCCCGCGCAGCATCGCCGTCTCCCCGCACGATCCCGATTCGTCCGGAGGCATCCAAGCGGGCCGCGCGGAACTTCGCAGGTTTCGTGCGGAGCGATCGGGAGCGGATGCGTCCCGCCGGAGGGCACGGTCAGTCCGCCGGGTCCAGCGGGGCCGGATTCCGGCCGTCGGAGCGGGATTTCTGTTCCTGATCCAAGCGGACGAGCGGATCCGAGAAGGTCCGGAACAGTTCGCCCATGTGACGGCACATCCAGTCGATCATGTCCTCCCAACTGCTTTCGTCGTAGCTGTCGAAGGGGTGCGAATAGCTGATCCTGCTGGCCGTTCGATCGTCGAGCCGTTGCCAATGCAGCCGGTGGCCGAAGCGGTCCTCGAACTCGCGCTTCCGGCCTTCGAGTCGATCGAACAGCCACTTGTTATTGGTGGCCTCGGAGTGCGCGAAATAGAGCTCCACGCGCGCCCCTCCCTTCAGGAAGACCAAGGCGAAGCGGCAGCCGGCCGCACCGGCCGCACAAGTGAGCGAGCTGTCTTTCGACGGGCGGATGTCTTCGAACCGCGCGACGTTCCGGGCGCGGAGTTCCCGGAGCGCCTTCGTCCAGAACGCCTGCCGCCGTCTGTTGCGGTACTCTTGGGATTCCCGAACGGTCTTCTCTTCGGAGTCCTTGGCCGCCATTCCGATCGTGTACTCGGCGGTCTCGCGCGTCGGAAGGATCTGCTGCAGGTCCAAGAAGATCTCGCCGCCGAAGCTGTACGGAACGATGCGGAAGCACTGGGCGCGCACGCCGTGTCCGAGCAACCACAGCACCGCCGTCGTGACCTCCTTCCGGAAATGGGCCGCAACCAGCACCAGCCGCTGCTGGTTGCCGGCATTGAGCACGACATCGTCGAGTTCCTCGACGTCGAGGAATTCGCACAAATTCACGGCCGCGTTCTGTCCTTCGGACCAGCGGTCGAGGTAATCCTAGTAGATTCCGATGATCTCCGCCTTCTTCAGGCTGGAGCAGTACGCCACGTACTTGAGCCCCTGCCACACGACATCGCGCCCCGAATCGTCGAGCTTGTTCTCGATGACCACCAGCCGGCCTTCCTTGTCGAGCGCCAGCACGTCTAGGCGTTCGCGGGTGCCCGCGAAGCCGTCGAATTCCTTCTGGACGACCAGGAGCTCTTCGCCCAGCGCATCGGGCATGTGCACAAGCCACTCCTGGAGATGCTGGCGCTCGCGAAGACTCAGGTCGGCGAAACGTCGTGTTTCCAGGCGTTCCAGCCGGTTTTCAGGACGGTTGACCCGGAACATCCGCTTTCCCCCTTCGCCCGCGCCTCCGGGCCGGTCAATTTCGTGCTTCGGCCGGCCCGGTCGCGGCCGCTGCGCTGCGCGGCCGCGGGGTTTCCGCATCCGCCCGCCCGGACGGCCTTCCGATCTTCGCCCGACTCTTCCGGTGCTGCAAGGGTGGCCTGCCCCATCTACTGGTTCAGTGCGAATGTTCGTGCATGGGCGGCTTCTCCGCAAGGCGGGCCGGCCGGCGGAGCGTAGCGGAGCCGGCCGGCCCGCCTGGCATGATCGTTTCCGGGGCTGGGGGTCGGTATCCCAAGCTGCTATGCGGACGCACGGCGTTGTAGTGGCGGTGCCAGGATTCGATGAGAATCCGGGCCTCCTTCAGAGTGTGGAAGATCGCTCCATTCAGGGGCTCGTCCCGCAGCCGTGCATGGAAGCTTTCAATGAATCCGTTCTCCCAGGGGGATCCCGGTCGGATGAAGGCCGTGCGAGCGCCAACCGCAGAGATCCATCGCCGTACGACCTTGGCGACGAACTCCGGACCGTTGTCGGAACGGATGTGGCCCGGCACGCCCCGCAGGAGGAACCGATCGCTCAGCACGTCGACGACATCGCTCGAAGAGAGCGTGCGCCGGACCCGGATGGCCAAGCTCTCGCGGCTGAACTCGTCCCGCACGTTGAGCCTGCGGAAGGCCCGGCCATCCCGGGTCCGGTGATGCACGAAGTCGTACGACCCGACGGGGTTCACCCCAAGGAGATCCCATGCTTGTTGCTGTGATGCGATCGGAGTCTTGATCGCGGCGCGGGTCGACGCGTTCGAGTCTGCGATTGTGAGATGTGCGGACGTCTGCTTGCGCCAGGCCTAAGCCCTGGAGGGGAGGAAGCCATGACGTAGGCTGAAACCTTTCGTCGCAAGCCTGCGGGTTCGATCCCCGCCCGGCAAAGGTGAGCCCGCCAGCCGGAAGCGAGTATGGCATGGCGTGCGGCAACGCACGTCGTGAAGCGGACACAGCGGGCGGCGAAGCGTCGCGATGGAGCCTCGTACTCCGCAACGTCGGTGCCTTCATCTTTCGAGCAGTGGGGGCCGCACCGGAGTGCCGCATGCATGGGCAAGGCGCAACGGACCGTCCGGGGTCCGAGAACGACGCAAAGCCGCGGGAGGGCTTGCCAGGGAACCAGGGAGATCCGGTTTCGGCCCGCAGATACCTGCGGAGCCAGTTGGCAAAACCCATGAGCCGAAGGCCCTGCGGAAGCCGGAAGTCGTAGCTCGCTCCTAGTACCGTCGAAGGCGGGGAACCGGGTCCACCGGGTGCCGCTGGAGGGAAGGGGCGTGCTGCAGGAACCGAACCCCTGGAGGGAAACGGTGGAAGAGACACTGAGATCTACCAACACGTCGACGAAACCACAGTGGATCGCCGCGCAGGCGAGGAAGCACCCGGATCGGGTGTTCCCCTCGGTGCACCACCGGATCGACGGGGAGTGGATGCGGGAGGCTTGGCGTCGCACCCGGAAGGACGGGGCCGCCGGGATCGACGGCGTGACCGCGGCCGACTACGAAAAGAACCTGGAGGCCAACTTGGAGGACCTCCGGGATCGGATCCTGTCGGGCCGCACCTTCGCGCCGCCGGTTCGGCGGACCTAGATCCCGAAGGGGAACGGCGAGGTCCGGCCCCTGGGCATCCCGACCCTAGAAGACAAGGTGGCGCAGCGAGCCCTTCTCATGCTGCTGGAACCCATCTACGAAGCGGACTTCGTGCCGGGATCGTATGGGTTCCGGCCTGGACGATCGGCGCAGGATGCCCTGCACGCCATCGACCAGGGCATCATGAAGAAAAAGCGCTGGGTGATCGACGCGGATGGATCGAAGGATTTCGACAGCATTCCGCATCGGGAACTCCGCGCCTTCCTGGACCTGCGGATCAAGGACGGTGTCCTCCGTCGCAGGATCAACAAATGGCTGCGGGCGGGCGTCCTGGAGGAGGGCGTCCGGCACACCTCGGAAGCGGGCACGCCGCAAGGCGGCGTGCTGTCGCCGCTGCTCTCCAACCTGTTCCTGCACTACGTGTTGGATCGGTGGGTCGAGCAGACGGTCCAGCCCCGCCTCCGGGGCCGGTGCCAACGGGTGCGGTATGCGGACGATTTCGTGTTGCTCTTCGAGCATCAGCGGGACTGCGAGCGGGTGCTGGCCGTCCTCGGCAAGCGCTTGGCCCGGTTCGGGCTGAGGCTGCACGCAGAGAAGACACGTTCCGTTGACGTTCGGGCCAAGCTGCCCCCGGATCCGGGAGCGGGCGCCACCTTCGACTTCCTGGGCTTCACCCATGTTTGGGTGCGGTCGAGATGGAAGGATGCGGTGCTGCGCCAGCACACGGCCAAGGGGCGCCTGGCGCGGGCGCTGCAAGCGGTGCGGGAATGGTGCCGACGGCATCGACACGCGCCCTTGCTCTACCAGCGCAACCATCTCGCTCGGGTCGTACGAGGCCATTGCGCCTACTACGGCCGGAGCGGGAACCGTGCCCGAATTGCCAGCTTCCGCCATCAGGTGATCCGAATCTGGCGAACGTGGTGGTCGCGGCGCAGTCGTTCGGCCCGGGTGAACTGGGACCAGATGGCCGCGCTGCTTCGCCGTTTGCCCCTGCCTGCGGCCAAGATCATGCATGGCTACGGGACCGCTTGAGCGAACCTGTCCTGTACGGAACCGGATGCCCGAATGCGGGCACGTCCGGATCGGGTGTGCCAGGCGAACGGGCAGAAGACAGGGGGTGAAAGTCCCCTGGAACGAAGGAGTACCCAAACCGCGTTTCTCCGCGAGCCGTGCGTCGGTTCCCGCGAGGGGGCAGGCGAAGCGTCGGCAGCGGCGCGGATGGGTGGGGCTAAGGAGCACCGAAAAGACGATGATCCGGGGTGCCGAGGTGTTCCGATCGGCCGAAGGCACCATCGCAGGCATCGATTGGGTGAGATGCCGGCGAGCCCCGCGGTGTCCGAGAACCCATGCACGTCCGTACGTCTTCTGTCGGGACCCTGGGAGATCTTCAAGCTGTCCCGCCGATCGTGGCGGGACCGCGTAGGGAAGGAGAAAACCGAAGCCTGGGACGAACGGCTTGAAGAAGTCGGATGGGGTCGTACGACCTGGGAAGGCGACGAACCAGGGAGCGTCAGCTCCTGCGGAGTGGCTGGAGGAAAGGGCCCCAACCAAGGGGAATTCGGGACGCCAAAGCACGCGCCGAACGCAGTGTCGGGTACGCGTGCCTCAGGCGGCGGACCGGATCCGGAAAGCCGCAAGGTTCGACCGGAAGCGACGGGAGCGCAGGACCGAGATTTCTGGGTCGCGCGCAATCCTCCGCCGCCCAGGGCCGGCTCCGCGGTTTGCCGTCAAGCACCCGAGGTAGGAGCCGGATGGATGAGCAACGACCCCTCCTACCCGGCTTGACATCCTGTTTTATCTTATGTGTAGGGTTTGATCCGATCGGGCCCGAAAGACGGAAGTCGCGGCTCCCGGCAGAGGATTTTCCACGAAAGTCGACGGGACAGGATCGATGATCGGCGGTGTTTCGGTGGAGTAGCGGCGCTGACGGCCTTGCAGGGTCGGTTGCCGAACTTGACCCATGTTTAACGAGATTTCGCCGATTCGGGCCCGAAATCGCCGATTTCCGGGGTTCTGATCGAAGAAAATCCTTGGAAAACAAGGGTCGTTCTGTCGAGACCTCCAAAGTAGTGCCATTTTCTTTTAGAGGCCTCTTGCAACCGGCCGAATCGGTATTAGGTTGGGTGCAGGTTCCTTCGACGGACCCGAACCGGCGGCCGCAAGGGTCGCTCCTACATCCCCTGCCGGTTGGTGGAATCGGTGCGCCGGGGCGACCGGGTGCAGCAGCGAACGCTGCTCAATCTCGGCGCCGATGTTCCGATCGAGCCGGAGTTGTGGGGAGATCTCTGTCGGCGAATCGACGAGATCCTCAGCCCGCAGTCCACCTTCCTGCCGGTCTCCCTGCCCGCGAAGGCCGAAGGCGAAGCCCAACGGATCGCTGCCCGTCTCGTGGCCGCAGCCCCTCCGGCGCCCCGGAAGATCGATCTCCAGGAAGTCGACGTCACCCGCCTTGAGATGGTGCGGCCGCGTTCCTGCGGTGTCGAGCACGTGGGGTTGTGGGCCGTCCGGAAGGCCGGTCTGGACCGCCTGCTGGAGCATCTGGGGGTGCCCGGTCTGCTGCGGTCGGCCGCGCGGGGTTCGATTCTCGGACGCAGGGCACGCCCCGGTTCCGAGCGCGCCACCTGGGCGTGGCTGTGCCGGCGCAGTGCGCTCGGCGAGCTGCTGGAGGTCGACTTCGAGGCTTCGAGCGCCATGAGTCTGTACCGGGCTTCGGATGTGCTCATGCGTCCTCGCGACGCGATCGAGAAGCATCTGTTTCACCGGATTACGGATCGGTTCGGAATCGAGCCGACGATCACCCTGTACGATCGCACGAACACGTTCTACGAAGGCCGGGCGGCGCGGCAGCCCAAGGCCCGCTTCGGTCGCTCCAAGGAACGCCGCTCCGATGGCCGGTTGCGGACGCTCGGCCGGGTTCTGGACGGCAGCGGCTTCGTGCGGAGATCCCGCGTCTTCGAAGGCAATGTCTCCGAGGGGTCCACGCTGGAGACCATGCTCGCCGGACTCCAGACGCCGGCAGGGGCACGGGTGGTCATGGATGCCGGGATCGCGACGGAGGACAACCTCGCGTGGTTGCGCGACCACGAGTACCGCTACCTCGTCGTCAGCCGCCGCCGCCGGTGCGATTTCGATGCCACCCGTGCGACCCCCATCCGGGGCCGTTCCGGTCAGGAGGTGCAGCTCTGCCGGAGTGTCGATCCGGCCACCGGCGAGATCTTCCTCGCCTGCCGATCCGAGGCCAAGAGCAAGAAGGAACAGGCGATCCTGGATCGATCGGCCGAGCGATTCGAGACCGCCTTGCAGAAGATTCACGACGGCCTCTCCCGTCCCCGCGCCCGCCGTCGCGTCGACGACGTCGGGCGCCGGATCGGCCGGATCCAGGAGAAGTGCCGTCGCGCCGCCCAACACTACGCCGTCGAGGTGGACACCGACGATCTCGGAGCCAAGGCCACGGCCGTGACCTGGAAGCGCCGGCCGGCACCCGACCCCGAACGCACCCGTCCCGGCGTCTATGCCCTGCGCTCCAACCTCACCGACTGGAACGACGACACCTTGTGGCGCACCTACACGATGCTCACGGACTTGGAGGCCGTATTTCGGTCGCTGAAATCCGAGCTGGGCCTGCGGCCGATCTTCCATCAAAAGGAATTCCGGGCCGACGGCCACGGGTTCATCTCCGTCATCGCCTACCCGCGGGTCCAGATGATCCGCCGCAAACTCCAGGCGAACGGGGATCATCGAAGCTGGAGCCGTCTCCGCGCGGATCTCGAAGGGCAGCAGCGGGTCACGGCGACCTTCCGGCAGGCCAACGGCCAGACCCTCCATGTCCGCAAGGCCACCCGAGCCGAACCCGAGCAGCGCAGCATCTACGACGCGCTGGGGATCCCGCACACCCCCGGAAGCACCCGAAGGCTGGCGGTCTGAAAAAAGTTTAGCGCACGAGTATCTAGTGCCCGCCCGAAAAAGTACAACCAGTTGACTCCAGTGATAGAAGTGTGCTATTGAAGGGGTGAAGAATCCCTCTGTGGGCCGGGAATCGGCCGCTGGGGCCGGAAAATCGCGCGGGATTCGGGAATCTTCGGGAGAATGGCCATGCGGGAGACCGTCCGCTCTCAGCTGGAATTGGGCCAGGTTGCGATCGAGGAGATCAAGATCAACGTATACTCGCGGGATGACATTCCGCCGATGCTGCGTGGCCTTCAATACGTGTATGCGGACCGGTCGACCCGGGCCCGGTTGTTCGAGATCCTGGAGGAGGGGATCCTTCCCGAGGTATCCCGCCTGCGAGGGCGTCCCGGCATGGAGTTGTGGAAGATCCTGGTGATGGGTCTCCTGAAGCAGGGTTTGGGCTATGACTTCGATCACTTGCACGAGCTGGTGAACGAGCACAGGACGGTTCGGAAGTTTCTGGGACACACCGACATCTGGGATCACACCTGGTACGGATATCAGACGATGGTGGACAACGTGAGCTTGCTGACACCGGAAGTGCTGGGGAAGGTGTCGCAGCTGATCGCGGAGAAAGGCCATGCGCTGGTACGGAAGCGGAAGCGGACACGGAAGCGGAAGGACGGCACGAACGGCACGAACGGCACGAACGGCGCGGACGGCGCGGACGGCGCGAACGGCGCGGACGGCACGGACGGCGCGGACGGCACGGACGGCGCGAGCGGCGCGGACGGCGCGGACGGCACGAACGGCGCGGACGGCACGAACGGCGCGGACGGCGCGGACGGCGCGGACGGCGCGGACGGCGCGAACGGCGCGGACGGCGCGGACGGCGCGAACGGCGCGGACGGCGCGAACGGCGCGAACGGCGCGGACGGCGCGAACGGCGCGGACGGCGCGAACGGCGCGGACGGCGCGAACGGCGCGGACGGCGCGGACGGCGCGAACGACGCGGACGGCGCGGACGGCGCGGACGGCGCGAACGACGCGGACGGCGCGGACGGCGCGAACGACGCGGACGGCGCGGACGGCGCGAACGACGCGGACGGCGCGGACGGCGCGGACGACCGGGGCCGCCGTCGGTCGGACGACCCCCTGCGGGGCCGCTGCGATTCGTTCGTGGTGAAGACGGATGTGCACTACCCGACAGATGTCCACCTGTTGTGGGATGCGATGCGTTGCCTAGTGCGGGATACGGGTCGCGTCGCCGTACGCTTGGGGGTGTCTGGATGGCGGCAGTGGCAGCATGGGAGCCGGAAACTGCAGCAGCATTTCCAGCAGGTTCGGCAGACCCGACGGGCCCGTCCGGAGCAGGTCAAGGCGTACCTCGACGCCAGCCGGGCGTGGGTCCGGCGGGCGGAAGAGACGGTACCGGTGCTTCGGGAGCGAGGCGTCCCGATCTCCACGGTGCTTTCGGTCGAGTCGTACCTCAAGCATGCCCGCCGGCAGATTCACCAGGTGGATCGCCGTCTGCTGAAGGGCGAGAAGATTCCGCAGAGCGAGAAGGTGTTTTCGATCTTCGAAGAGCACACACGCTGGTGCGTGAAGGGCAAGGCCGGGGTGCCGGTGGAACTCGGAGTGCCGGTGGCCGTGCTGGAGGATCAACACGGCTTCCTCCTGCACCATCGGGTCCTGTGGGAAGGCGGAGACGTGGATCATGCCGTGCCCATGATCCGGGAAGCCCAGGCTCGCTTCCCCGACCTCCGCCTGTGCAGTTTCGATCGGGGCTTTCACAGCCCCTCCAACCGGATCACCCTGGACGAGCTGCTGGAGCACAACGTGCTGCCGAAGAAGGGAAGGCTCGGTCAGGCGGACCGGAAACGGGAAGCCGACCCGACGTTCCGGAAGATGCGTCGGCAGCATCCGGCCGTGGAGTCCGCGATCCACAACCTCGAGCAACGCGGCATGGACCGGGTCCTGTCGTATGGGGCAGACGGGTTTGCCCGGATGGTGGCACTGTCCGTGACCGCCTTCAACGTCCACCGAATCGGGCTGCTGCTGCACCGGCAGGCCCGGGCCCGGGCCCAACGACGACGAAGACGCGCCGCCTGACGGCGGCTTCCTTCCACCCCATCCGCGAAGCCCGCCGGAGGCGGGAACGGAGCCGCTCGCCCCGGCAGCCGGATTCGCGGCGGGACAAGCCCGGATACCGCTGCCCATCGGCAGAAATCCCCCCGGAAACCGAGCGGACGGGGCACCGAGGGAGGGTCCCAACCCGCAATTGCGCCGGCAGACCATCCGAAAGGGGCATTTTCGGGCGGGCACTATCTACTCACCCCCTACTGATGACGAATCGTTTTTCCTGACGGGTGCGGATCCGGCATTGTCCCTTGCCCCTTTAACTCGCTCGCGGCCGATGACCGGAAGTGCGTGTTCCGGCTGACAAGAAACGGATCGATCTTCGTCATCAGTAGGGGGTGAGTAGATAGTGTCTGCCCGGAAAATCCCTAAGAGTCGGATTACATGAATGAAAACTCAATATTGACAGGGCGAAGATTCATCGAATCCAGCCTGATTTCAGCGGAATATGCCGTCATATGCCCTCAAAGAAGGAATCTTCGGTTCTCCAGATTCCAAATATGGTTGCATACACAATGTGTTATGATTTTCCGTGCAGACACTAGATACGCGCACGAAATGTAGTGCCTGACAGGCTTTCGAAGGGCACCGAAACCCTTATAAAACCTTGTGTTCTAGAATCCCTTGTTAAACATGGGTTGAGCGTCGGCTGGGCCCGAACCGCCGCGACCGCCCCAAGCCGCCTTCCATCGATGGTCTTTCCCGTACGGATCCGAAGGAGGGAACTTCCGTCCGCCGCCGTGCTTCGGGGCGTCGTCCGGGCGGCCTGCCCGGCCCCAAGGGCACGACGCGGCCCGGTTCTGCGACGCAGGACCGGGTCGAAGACCCTCGTCCCGATCGTTGCGGTCGATGCGGAACCTCGCGGGACGGAGTACGATCGGAGGTGCAGGCCGCCCGGCAGGTCACGGACCTTCCACCGGTGGCGCGGGAGACCGTCGAGCACCGGGTGCACAAGGTGGTGTGCGGCCACTGCGACGAAGCGCGTGCGAAGCTACGGGCTAAACGGGAGGACAATGAAGTGTCGCTGCACTCGCGAGCACAGCGCCGACTTCCGTAGCCCGGTCGGTCAGAGGCGATGGTAATCCGAGAACCTGCGCATGCGACGGGTCTTCAATGTGTTCATCATCCGCGCCCAAGGGATCGTGGAGGACGACAGCATCGACGTTCTCCTCGGCGAGGAGCACCTTCATGTCCTTCACCACAAATTCGGCGAACCGTCCGTTCCTCGATACTTGGAGGCGGATATGACGTGTAACACCCTGAAGTTGACATTGTGTTCCGCCGGGAAACGCGCCGAGTCGGTTAACGGAAAGTCCCGTCTCGTAAGTCTTGTCTCCAAAGTCTCTAAGTACGAACGCTTCAGGGTCAACTTGCCCTGTGGAGTGGACCAATCTCGGCCTGATGTATCTGACGATTCGTGCACTCCCTCGAATCTGGACGCCCTTCATTCGTAGAGCAGGTGACCGAGACCGGCAGCTTCAACCGCATCCGAGAAGTCACCAAAGGTGCCTCTGTCCGCCGTATGAATGATCTTACCGTCGCCACGTTCCCGGGAAATCAAATACTGGAGCGAACCATTACCATGGAACTGCACACCAATTTCCTGCTTGCCCATGCTCCACAAGGCTCTCAGGTTTCCGTTGTCCAGCAGGACAAGGCTCGCCAACTTGGTGCTCGGATCGGTGCAGGCAAAATCGAGAAAATCACTCTCGGACTCTGTACTGAACCCTATCCCGTCTTCTTCGGCAAACAAATGAAGTTGTTCAATCCGACTCGCATAGGCCATACGGCCGTCTGATTCGGGATCAATCGGTCGCGTAGCACTATCGAGATCGGCGTAACGGACCGCATGAGCAATGTACGGCACGACCCGACCCGTCTGCGAATTTGCGTCGTAAGCGAAACTTCCCAGGGGGAGGGCATCCATGACGGTCCAATGAACGATGCCGAGCAACGGCAGATAACGGGGAAACATGCGGTTCTGCGCATTGAGATTGCGCTCATTGAACACGAAGCTGGCCACTGGCCACTCGGATGGCGGAACAGTGTCGTTCGTCAGCTCGTTGACGGTCACCGAAGTCATGGCACATCTCCTTTCAGCGCGATTTCAGTCCCGAGGCCGACAAGCTCCTGGAGGAGCTTGTCAAGCCGGTCCAGCGGTCCGGGAAATTCAGGAGCCGTGTTGACGTCCAGCATGAGAACGGGAAGATGCACGGTTGTGGTGTTTATCCTTGGCGAGCCACAATTAAACGACAGGTCGATTGCGCCGAGTACCTGTCTGCCCAAGAACCACTTGGCCACTCGATTGATCGGACAATCAGCGAGAACCTGGGACGTTCTTCGCCTGTTGACGGAGTACTCGAAGTCCCAGGTATTCCGTACGTCCATCTGTACCGTGGCAAGTAATCCGTCGAGAACCGTGAGTGCCCCGGTTCGATCCCCGGATCTGAGATTCAACTGAGCACCGAACGCCATCCTGTTTGCGACGACGCCGGCGGCATCAAGCCATGCCAGCATGCACCCACGGAACGAGTCGGCGAGGCCGTCATAAGGTCCTGCTGTAGGTCGAATGCCCGGTGTCGCCGGAGGAGACGGCAGGAGGAACCAATCGATTCGGTCCATCCGGACATCCGCACGCATCCTCTTATCGCGAAAGGGGCCTTCCTGCGAGACAACGCGCTGATTACCGGTACCCTTGATGCGCGTGTCGTCGGAGTCCTGGCCTGCGACATCCACCCACGAATCAACTGGCCCTGGCTGAACCGGATCCGCCAAGAATACGGAGAGCCGCAAATGCTCGGTGTGCCACTCGGTCAACACAGGCTGGGCCATGCCGCTTCCCTAGGTCGCTCGGACGTTTCAGCCCCGGTCAGGTTCGGCGCTACGCCATCCGCGACCATAATCTACATTGACTGGAAACCGGTCAAGCAGTCAGCCTCTGCCCTCTCTGCCAACATCGCTGAGACACCGGCTACCCTTGGAATGCGAGGGCGGCAGAGAGGAACCATGATGAAGGCAGACCCGAAGGTGCGCAGGGAGGTGTACCCCTCGCCACGCCGGCCCTAGGGGCGCCCCCCAGGGCCGAGACCCCGCCGGTTCGGCTTGCTCCGGACCCGGGGGTTCTTGCCCAGCCGACCCGCCGCCGGTTCTCGGCCGAATATCGACTGCGGATCGTCGAGGAGGCGGATCGCGGGCGCGGGCCGGGCGAGACCGGCCGCCTGCTGCGTCGCGAGGGGCGGTACCGCTCGCAACCTGTCGACGTGGCGCAAGGGCACGGCAGGGCCTGACGCCGCGCCAGCGCGGTCCTGAGCCGGCGCCGTCCCAACCCCTCGGTGCCCGGGTTCGCCGGCTCGAGGCTCAGGTGGCGCGGCTGGAAAAGGAGCGGGCCACGGCCCGCACGATTCCCGAAGTCCGGGGAAACGTTGCCGGCCGGCCGGGATTCCGCCTCCGCGACGGGAAGGACTGCGGATGGCCGCCACTTCACTCGCTCGGCAGGTCGGCATGGCGCCGGCCGGTCGGGCGCTGGGGGGTCCCGGGGCCCGTTCTCCCGCCGCCGGAGGCCCGCTCCCGGGCATCCGCAGCCCCGTATACGACGCCCGCCCGGGCCCGGAGCGAGGGAGAGCGGGAGCCGGTCTTCGACCGGCTCGCCTCCCCGCGTTTCGTCGATCGTTCCCCGGCCGAGGTCGTGGCCACGCTGCTCGACGAAGGACGGTACCTGGGCTCGGAGCGCACGAGGTACCGCATCCTCTCCGCCCGGCAGCCGGTGCGGGAACGGCGCAACCCGCTCACCCACCCACGCTACGCCAAGCCCGAACTCGTCGCCCGCGCTCCGAACCCGGTCGGGTCCTGGGACCTCACACGGCTGCTCGGGCCGAAGACCGGGTCTTCCTTCTACTTCTACGTGCTGCTTGATCTCTTCAGCCGCTACGGGGTGGGATCTTTCAACCGGACACTTTTGAATCCATTTATTTCAGCATATCGAGTTTCCGCATCTTTTGGTGAGTAGATACCCTTGTGTTCTAGAATCCCTTGTTAAACATGGGTTGGGAGGATGGGTGCGGGGGGGGGATTGAACACGACTTCGGGATGATCTCAGGAGCGGACCGTGCTTCGTGCTTTTTCTCTTCTGTTCCTGCGCCGATCTTGGTCTCTCTTCGAGATCTGTCGGCCTCCGGCTCGTTTCTCACGGAATTCCGTTCGAGAAGTCCGCTACGGGCAGCGAATGAAGGAATCCGTATCCCACCGGACCGACGCCGTTCGGAATCGGCGAGGCCCGGTCTCCGCCCTGGGAGCAACGAGGCCGTCGTTGGCCGGCACTGCGGAAGCGGGGCCTAGGCCGAAGTTCCAGCGCAGATCAGACGTATCATTATAAATGTATTGATGTCTGACAGAATCGGGTGTGTCGCTACTGGGAACGCTAGAGGCGTACGCCGAGGTGGTTTAGGGTCTTTTTCTGGAGCAGCATGGGCCGCGGGGTGACCTGGAGGGGCCGCAGGGTTTCGATCTTCTCCATGGGCCAGGAGGAGAGACTGGCAGCGGGAGGCGAGTTGCGGTTGGGGACGATGTCTGCACACATGGCAACGCATATGGGGGCCACAACCAGATTTGTCAACAGAAAACGCCGCCTTCACATGGGAACATCTACGTGCCATCCTCGCGCCGTTTTGTCAGTAAGACCAATTGCTTGGTGTGGTTCTTCCGCTGAAATCACCTGGAACTTCGGCCTAGGCCGGAGCAGGATGGCTCAGGTGGCGAACCGGCGTGGCGCGTCCCGCGATTGGTCAGGGCCGGAAGGATCGGGACGGCGAGATGCCGCCACTGGACCCGGGTCGGGTGCGCCGGCCTTGGGGAGGTCGCCGCCCGAACGTAGCCTGGCATCCGGGTCCGGATCCTGCCCCCCCCCGAAACTCCTTTCGGGTTCAGTAAGGAAGTCCTGCTTCCCCGGTCGGTTCCGGTTCCGGGGGCAGCACCTCCGGTCCGTTCGAACACCCCCGTCGCATCGGGTTGACCGGGAGGGCCCCGGCGTGTCGCTCGCCCGGGTCGGCGGGCTTCGGGAGGTTCGCGAACGCATCCGCCCCGGGGTCCGCCCCGCACCGCCTCGATGTCCGCGAACCTCCGTCGCCGGCCCGGCTCCCGCGCTACGGATCTTGAGGGGTTGCCGGCCGCGCGTGCCGGGCGCGCGGATGCGCGCGTTCGAAGGTTTCCCGCAGGAGGGGGTCCGCGACTTCCGTATAGCGCTGTGTGGTCGAAAGACGGGCATGCCCCAAGAGTTCCTGCAGTACGCGGAGGTCGCTGCCCGCTTCGAGCAGATGGGTCGCAAAGGAGTGGCGGAGCGCATGGGGCGTGGCCGATTCGGGAAGCCCCAGCCGGGCGCGGATCTCCTGCAGGCGTCGCTGTACGGCCCGGGCGCCCAGGCGGCGCCCCCGGGCACCGACGAACAGGGGGCTGCCGGGCCGGCCCTCCGGAGCGGCCTCGAGGTAGCGCGCAATTCCCTCGCGCACGGGTGCCAGCAGCGGTACCAGACGTTCCTTGTCACCCTTTCCGCGAATGCGCAGAACTTCGGAATGCGGTGTGATGTCGGAGCGGTTGAGCGAGAGCGCCTCGTTGATCCTGAGCCCGGCTCCGTAGAGGAGCAGGAACACGGCCCGGTCCTGCAGGGCCCTCCAGCCGTCGGCCTCGGATTCGGGCGCATCCAGGACGGCCCGAGCCTGCTCCGTGCTGAGCGGGCGGGGGGCGCGCTTGGGCAGCCGCGCCCGGCGGAGTGTGCCGAGACCGACGTGACGGAGCCCGTGATGCCGCGTCAGATGAAGCAGGAAGCCGTGCACGCCGGAGCGGGCGCGGGCCACGCTCGCCGGTGCGAGCGGCTTCGGCGGGCGCATCAGCCAGGCCAGCCAGGCCCGGTAATCGGCTGCGGTCAGCGAGTTCAGCAGTCGGGGCGTGACCTGCTCCCCCATGTGTTCGGCCACGAACCCGAGAAAGCGGATGACGTCATGCCGGTACGCACGGACCGTGTGGTTCGAGAGCCGACGTTCGTGGCCGAGGTGCGCCAGATAGCCGGTCAGCGCGTCCGCGATCGCAGGCGCCACGCCCTCCGGCGGCAACGAGACCTCGGTGACGTCGGCAGCGGGTTGCGCCGGCAGGTCCGGCACTAGCCGGCGGCCGGCGTCGACGCCTGGGTCTGCTCCCAGTCGGCGAGAAAGGCGGCCAGACCCCGGTCGGTCAGCGGGTGCGTCGCCAGCTGCCGGAACACGCCGGGCGGCAGGGTAGCGGCGTCGGCGCCCAGCCGGGCCGCCGCCGTGATGTGTCCGGGGCCGCGGACCGACGCCACCAAGACCTGGGTATCGATCGTTTCCGGATAGGATCGGTAGATGGCGACGATGTCACGGATCAGCGCCATGCCGTTCTGACCGACATCGTCGAGTCGCCCGACGAAGGGAGAGACGAACCGGGCGCCGGCCTTTGCGGCCAGCAGGGCCTGCGGGGCCGAAAAGCACAGGGTCACGTTGACGGCAACCGGGTCTTCCCGACCGGCGAGCAGATGACAGGCACGGAGCCCCTCCCAGGTGAGCGGCACCTTCACCACGACGTTGTCGGCGATGCCGGCGAGCTCCCGGCCCTGCCGAACCATGCCGTCCCAGGAGGTTTCCGTCACTTCGGCGGATACCGGACCCGAGACCAGTCGGGTAATCTCGGCGACGATGTCCCTGAAATCCCGTCCGGTGCGCGCCACCAGGGAGGGATTGGTGGTCACTCCGTCCACCAGTCCGGTGGCGGCCAAATCCGCAATCTGGTCTGGATCCGCGGTGTCGACAAACAACTGCATGCGGGCACTCCTCTTCCTCGGCGGGACGCCGTCGGGCACCGGCTATCGTGGCGCAGTCTAGCCGTTCGGCGGAGCGGGATCGTCCGCCCCGGACGGCCTCGACACGCCTGCCGGACCGGCATGCCGACACGGTGACGGTTCTCCTGCCGCGACCGTGGTCGCGAACCTTCGACTATCGGGTGGGCCGACCGGTCCGCACGGGCGCCTACGTGACCGTGCCGTTCGGGAAGCGTACCGAGACCGGAGTGGTCTGGGGACCTGCGACCGGCGAGGTTGCCGGGAAACGGCTGCGGGATGTGCTGGTTGTCTCAGATCTGCCGCCCATGGCGCCCCGCTTACGCCGGCTGATCTCGTGGGTGGCCTCGTATTCGATTGCGCCGCTGGGAAGTGTTCTCAGGTTGGCGATGCCGGCCTCCGGCGCGCTCCTGCCGCCCCGCGCGGTCGACGGATTTCGGCGAGCCGGAACCGTGCCGGCAGACGCCCGAATCACGCCCGCCCGAAATCGGGTTCTGGATCTCTTGGCGGGGGCCGATGGTGCGCTTCCCGCGTGCCGGATCCGAAGGGAGGCGCGGGTGAGTTCGGCCACCCTTCTCCGTATGTTCCGGGCGGGCTTTCTCGCTACCGAGGCGCTGACCGAGGCCCCCGGACCTCGTCCCGCGCCGGATGCCGCCCCGCGCGATCTGACCGTGGCGCAGCACCGGGCGGCACGGGATCTCGTCAAGAGGGTGCAGGATCGGGATTCCCGGCCGGTTCTCCTCGGCGGCGTCACCGGATCCGGCAAGACCGAGGTCTATTTCGAAGCCTTGGCCGCCTGTCTCACCGCCGGCCGCCAGGTGCTCGTCCTGCTGCCCGAGATCGCGCTTGGATCCCAGTGGCTTGCGCGCTTCCGGGACCGTTTCGGCACCGCGCCCGGACGGTGGCATTCCGGAGTTCCGGACGGCGAGCGGAACCGGACATGGCGGGGGGTGGCCGGCGGATCCGTCCCGGTCGTCGTGGGTGCGCGGTCCGCCCTGTTCCTCCCGTTTCCGGACCTGGGGCTGATCGTCGTGGATGAAGAACACGATTCCTCGTACAAGCAGGAAGAGGGCGTGGTCTACCACGCGCGCGACATGGCGGTCGTCCGGGCGGCCAAGGATCGGGCGGCCGTGGTCCTGGCTTCGGCGACACCGTCGATCGAGACCTTCGTGAACGCTCGGGACGGCCGCTATCACGCACTGACGTTGCCGGATCGATACGGCGAGGCGGCGCTGCCCGAAATCGAAACCATTGACTTGCGCAAGCATCCGACGGAAGCCGGGTCGTGGCTTACCGAACCGCTGGTGGAAGCTGCCGCGTCGGCGCTGGAACGCGGCGAGCAGGTACTTCTGTTCCTCAACCGGCGCGGCTATGCCCCCCTGACTGTATGCCGTATGTGCGGAGAACGAATGGGATGCACGACCTGTTCGGCATGGCTGGTCGAGCACCGGCACGAGGGTGTCCTGGCCTGTCACCACTGCGGCTACCGGATCGCGATCCCGGATGTGTGCCCCGGCTGCGGGGTCGAGGAATCGCTGACGGCTTGCGGGCCGGGTGTGGAGCGGGTGGAAGAGGAGGCGGTGCGGCGGTTTCCCGGAGTGACTCCGGTGGTCATGACCAGCGACACCATGCGGAGTCCGGCGGACGTGGCGCGGCTGGTGCAGGGCATGGAAACCGGTGCCGTCCGGCTCCTGATCGGAACCCAGATGGCGGCCAAGGGACACCACTTTCCGAAGCTGACGGTGGTGGGAATCGTGGATGCCGACCTCGGGCTCGGAGGCGCCGACTTGCGGGCCGGAGAGCGGACCTACCAGCTGTTGACGCAGGTGGCCGGGCGCGCGGGGCGGGCGCGTCTGCCCGGACGGGTGCTCCTGCAGACGTGGGAGCCGGAGCATCCGGTGATGCAGGCCTTCCTGCGCGGGGATGGTGAGGCCTTCCGTCGGATGGAGGCGGAAGCCCGGGAACAGGGCAGGATGCCTCCGTTCGGACGGCTGGTGGCCCTCGTGCTGGCGTCGCGGGATCAGGAGGGCCTGGAAACGTTCGGCCGCCGGCTGGTGCGGGCTGCGCCGCGGAAGGAGGGAATCGAGGTTTGGGGGCCCGCTCCCGCCCCGCTGGGCAAGATCCGTGGGCAGTACCGTGTCCGGATCCTCGTGCACGGCGGGCGGAACCGGTTGGTGCAGTCCTTCGTGCGAACGTGGCTGGGCTCGACTGGCGTGCCGGTGGGAATCCGGATCAAGGTGGACGTGGACCCCTACAGCTTCCTGTAGGATGTCGGCTGCATGTCGGCTGACCGCAGTGTCCGATTCCGGTGCCGGCCGAGCTCCCGGAGAGGTTCCAGCCGCGTGCCCCGCCCGCGCCCTTCCGACCTGTATCCGGGAGCATCCCGTGCCTTTCGGATTGACCCGGGTGGTCGCCGTTCCGTTCCTGACTGCGAAAACCGCATTGTCATTCGAGTCGGAGGCGGTGATGGCAGGGCGCAGGACCCCTCCCGCTCCGCTCGGCTTCCCGGCGTTCGCTTCGGCGGCCGGCGGCGCAGACCCCGGTGCCGAGCGAGGCGCTGGATCGCAGACCGCCGGTTCTCGTTCCTCAGTCGCAACGGGAGGGCAGCGCGCTGCCACACCTTGCCGCGATCGTCGATCGGATCGGGCGCCCTCGCCCGTACGGGACGCCGGATCTGCTGCGAGGTGGACGCGAACGGCAATCCCGCAGGCGTGACAGTCTCCGATCACGAGAGGGCAGCCCGGATCTTCGGCGCCCCTCCCTCCACGGGAAGTGGAACCATGCCCGGTTGCATGCGCCTTCCGACGGCTCTCGGATTTCCTGACGGAACCATCCGGAATCCCCGGCTCCCGGGGGCACTCTGGTCGCCGGAAGACCATCTCGGAGACAGCTTCGAACCGCGCGCCGTCCGGCCCGGGCGGTGCCTCCTCGCCGTGCCGGTTCGCCGCTGACAGGAACGCAACCGGCGCCTCGCCGGCACGCATGGCTCCGGCCTCTCCGGCGGTCGTTCGGATTCGTTCGCCGCACTGCCGGCAGGGGCGGAAGAACTGCTTGTGGCCCGAGGGCCACACCCGGCCGCCGCCACGCCCCTGTGCGCATGCCGTCGCGGATGCGGACTTGCGGGGGTCCGATGCCTGCCTGCGGGTTCCGGTGAGGGTGGTTCCCGGTAGGCCCTTTCTTCGGGCTCCGGGGGACGCCGGGACGGCAAGGGATGGCGTCGCGCTTTCCCAGCCGCCATATCGCGAGAGAATACACGGACGTCATGTCCGATCGGCGGCGTCCGCCGGCGCGCAGCACGCGGTACGGACACTCCCGTGCACCGGTGTTCGGCAAGCGTTCGACAGCAGGCTCCCCGGACCGACATCGGCCCTACGAGCATCGAAACTGCGCCCGGGCGAAAACCTCCCGTCCACCTATCTCCTGCGCGCAGGAGGGCGAGCGGCAAGAACGGCCGGAACGTGCCCCGGACCCACCCGTCGATGGCCACGATTCCGGGTCGGTACCCGGACGGGCCGCGCCTGCGTCGCGGCGCCGGCAACCGGTCCGGGATCGGCAGCGAAGGGGCCGGGCCGCACGTTGTGTCCGACCTTGCCGCAACGCGGTTAGACTGTGTTCCCGCCCGCTTCAGGAGACCCGATATGCCCCCCACCCTTGCTGTCTCGTCATCCACGTTGACGGCAGAACTGCTGCCCGCTTCAGCCCTGCCGCGGATGATCCGGAACACCATGCTGGTGCTCGCCGGCTCGGCGATCGTGGCCGCGTCGGCGCGATTGACGATCCCGCTGGAGCCGGTTCCGGTCACCGGACAGACCTTCGGAGTGCTGGTCGTCGCCATGGCGCTTGGCTCGCGGCTGGGGACGCTGGCGGTCGCGGCCTACCTGATCGAAGGGTTGGCCGGCCTTCCGGTGTTTGCAGGCGGGTCCTCCGGACCGGCGGCGATCGCGGGCCCGAGCGGCGGATACCTGATCGGGTACCTGCCGGCGGCCTGGCTGATCGGAAGTCTGGCGGAGCGCGGCTGGGACCGAACCGTGACCCGTACCGCCTTGGCCATGCTGGCGGGCAACGCCGCACTCTATCTGCCCGGGCTGTGCTGGCTCGGGTGGCAGATATCGACCACGCTGTCGCCGGTCGATCTCGGCGATCAGTCGTTCGTGATGGTGGTCTTGTGGGCGGGATTGTTCCCGTTTGTCCCGGGCGACGCGATCAAGCTGGCGCTGGCGGCCGCCGTCATGCCGCTGGGCTGGAAACTGGCAAACCGGAGGAACCGCTCCTTCGCAGGAGTCCGCCGCTAGCGAACGGCCGAGCCCCCCCCGATGCCGCTGAGGTGGCCGTGGCGCGACGACAGGATCCAGAGCTCCGGTCGGGGCTACGCCCTCTCTCCGTCTCACCCTGATCGTCGATCGTCGCGCCGCATGGAGCGGGAACGGTTTCCCCGGGCCCGGCGGCTGCGGATCAACAGCCGCCTCGACCGCGTCTTCAACTCCGAGAGCCACCACATCCGCGGGCTGCCATGCACACACATCCTGCCGGTTAACCCCGGACCTCTGACCCTCTACGGTGGGTTCCCTGTCGGCCATGGAACCCGTGCGCCGCATCCTGAAGCAACCGGCGCACTGGGTCCGGCTGCAGACGCTTCGGTCTCGGGAGCCGCCGAGCCGTCGCGCCGCGCCGCGGCGCGACGGGTAGGTCGGGAGTTTCCCCTGACCGATGCACGGGGTCGCGGGCGCGAGCGCAGTTGCCGGGCGGTCCTGAACGACCTGGAGCGGAGCCGGCAGGTGCGCGTGCCGGCACCCCGCGCGGGAAGGGGTGGCGGCGCTCCCCGGCGGCTGGGCGCCGCGGTTCCCGTGCCGTCGGGGGTTCCCTCGGAAGCAGGTGCGCTGCACGACCTGCGCCTGGTGCCGGTGACCGGGGAGGCGGACCGGCGGATCGGGAACGAGCTGAGGTTCCGGGAGCATCCGTGCGGGGCGGCGATGCAGGTGGGCGCCCAGCTGCGGTATCGGGTTCGGTCGGAGCACGGCATCTTGGGGGCCCTGGGCTGTTCGGCGCCGGCCTTGCGCCTGGCTTCCCGGGACCGGTGGATCGGGTGGGACGAGACCGCGCGGTCGCAGCACCGGAACCCCGCGGTGCTCGGTCGGAGCCGGTTCCTGATCCGACCGTCGGTGCGCGGCCGGAACCTGGGCTCCCGGGTGCTGGGGAGGGCGCTGGCCCGGCTGCCCGACGAGATCGAGGCCCGGTACGGGGATCGTCCCCTGCGGGTCGAAACCTTCGTGGATCCGGAAACCCATGCGGACACCGTGTTTGCCGCCGCCGGCTGGGAGCGGGTGGGAGAGACCACCGGGCGGGGGCGGTTCGCCCGCCCCGGGCAGGAACGGCGGTCGGTCAAGGCGGTGGGGATGCGTCCGCTGCGGAGCGACGGGCGGGTGGTTTTGGGCGGGGCACCGGCACCGGCGGAGGCCTTGGGTCCGGCCGACGGACGGGAGCGGGGGAGCGGGACCGCGAACGAGTTCGGCGGAGCTCCGCTGGGGGACCGTCGGCTCAGCCGTCGGTGGGTCACGAGTGCGTCCCGGATGGCCGACCCGCCCGGCGCATCGTTCCCGGCCGCGGCCCGGGGTCCGCGGGCCTTGGTCACCGGGTACTACCGGAGGATCGACCCGCCGGCCGCGTCGGCGGTCCCACCGGAGGCCCTTCCGGCTCCGTACCGGGCGCGCACCCGCCGGCGCATGGCCTCCTGCACGACGGTGTTGATGATCCAGGACGGATCGGACCTCAACTTTGCGACCCATCCGAAGTGCGGCGAGCTCGGTCTCATCGGCCGCAATCGGAACGCGTCGGGCACCCGGGGTCTGCACCTGCATTCCACGCTGGCGGTCGACGCGGACACCGGCATTCCCCTCGGTGTCCCCCGCATCGAATCCGACGCGCCGGACGGCCGGGCCGAGAAGGGCAAGCCGCTCGAAGAACGGAAATCCGCCCGCGGGATGCGGGGGTTGCGAGACACCTCGGAGCGGGTTCCGGACGGCGTGCGGGTCGTCTCCGTACTCGATCGGGAGGCGGATTTCTTCGCCCGGTTCGCCGAGCGGCAGCGGCTGGGCACCGTCGATCTTCGGGTCCGGGCCCGCCCCAACCGGTCCTTGGGCAAGGACGAAGAGAAGCTCTTCGAGCCACGGGCAGCGGAACCCTCGGCCGGATCCTTGGAGATCGAAATCGCCCGCCCGTCGGCCCGCACCTCCACCCGCACCCAGAAGGCCCAGGCGCTGCGGGAAGCGCGGGTCGCCAAGGTATCCCTGCAGTTCCGGCGCTTCGACCTGCCTCCTCCAGGGAACGGAACCGGCGCGCACGACCCCGTGCCCATGACGGCGGTCCGCAGGACCGAAGAAGATCCACCGGCCGGTGTGGAGCCCCGGCACGGGATCCTGCTCACCCGCCTGCCGGTATCGACCCGGAAGGAGGCGCGGCGGGTGCGGGAACGGTACCGCCGGCGCGGGCGGATCGAGGACGGGCACCGGGTCCTGAAACGCGGATGCAAGGCGGAATTCCTCCACCATCGGGACGGACACCGGATCGAACGGGCGGTCACCATCAAGGCCGTGATCGCCGGGCGACTCTTCGCCAGGGTCCTGCTCGGACGGGACCCCCCGAACGGCCCGCCGAGGTTCGGTTCTGCAAAACCGAAATCCTGGTGCTCAAGGACTTCGCCCGTCGGCACCAGCTTCGGCGCCCACCGGACCACCTGGGGCACGCCGTGCGGACCTTGGCGATCTTCGGCGGCTACCTCGATCGCCGCAGCGACCCCCCCCCACCCAAGGAGATCCCATGCTTGTTGTTGTGATGCGATCGGAGTCTCGATCGCGGCGCGGGTCGACGCGTTCGAGTCTGCGATTGTGAGATGTACGGACGTCTGCGGCCCGGTGGCGGCGCGGATCTAGGCGCGAGGGGTCCGTTTCGGCGGATCCGGGGCGAGCGAGAGGCCGGCCGGGTTGGGTGGCCCGGCTTGGATCCTTGCGGTTTCGGTCAGGGTGTGAGCGTAGTCAGCCGGGTCTTGTGACGGCGTGCAGGACCTGCTTGCGCTTGTCGGCATAGTGGTGGCGGGCGTCGGCGAAGCTGTGGAAGGGCTGGGGCAGCTTCCGCTGGTTGGGGATGATGACGGCAAGGGAAAGGGTGTTGATGATCGCGTGGTTTGCGGGTGCGTTGCGGGCCCGGAGCCTGGAGTCGTCTTCGCGGAAGGTGGTATCGCGGATGGGGTGATGGCTTTCGACCACCCAGTGACCGCGGTTCCCTGCGAGTAGCGGTTGCGGCGAGGCGCGGTCGGCCGCGACCGAGGTCATGCCGTAGGCGTGTTCCATGGTCCGTTTTCCGGATTTCTTGAATTCGACGCGCCGGGTGACACGGAAGATCTGTTTGACGTGGGGATCGTGGATCATCTTCGCGGGCGGGGTGAAGACTTCGATGCTGCGTTGCTCGATGCGGCCGTGCTCAAGCGTGGGCGTTTCGCTGTAGCGTCCCGTGCTTGTGGTTTCCCAGTGGATGCTCTCGAACGTCTCGAAGGTCTTGGGAGCGTTGCCCTTGACCGTCATCATCCCGTCGGCGCCATGGGTCTCGACGATCAGTCGTGCCGTCTCGCGGGTGGTGTGGAGCGCGTCGAGCGTGAGTAGACGGCCGGCCACCGGCGCGGTCTCGAGCGCGGCGTGGACGGCGGCGATCTCCCCGCCTTCGTCATGATCGTTGAGGATCGAGACCGGCATGCCGGTCCCGTGCTCGATCCGCGAGACCGTCTCGTTAGGATCCTCGCCGGTGCGGTTGGCGCCGCGAATGCGCTTGCCGTCGACCGCGATCGCGTGGCCGACCCGCAGGCGCGGCTGCGCCCAGCGCCGCAGAGCTTCCTCGATCCACGCCGGGTCGGGGTTCTGCAGCACCCGGTGCACGGTCGATTGGGACACCGGTTCCTACCGGCCGGTGTCCGGGTTCTTCCACGCACCGATCGGCGCCAGATCCTTCTGCGTCATCGCCTTCGCGTAGCGTGCCGCCGCCACCGCGCCGTGCCGATTCGCCAGCCGCGCCAGCACGATCACGCACAGCACCGAGGCGATGCCGTGCGTGCGCCCCTGCGCGCGCCGGAAGTCGGAACGCGCCGCAAAATGCTGGTACATCGAGCGCAACTCCCGCGCCGACCGGCCGCTCTGCGTCGCCCGCAACTCCCACGCCGCGGGAAGCGGCGCACGATCCCGCAACCGACGACAGGCGTCGCGACGCAGCGGAACCACGTACAGATCTTTCGCTTCCCCGTGCGGATCCGTATAGCGCCCGTTGGCGCGCGCATAGCCCTTGCTCCTGCCCACGTACTTCCAGTTCGCTGCCCTGTACAGGGTGCCGCGGAACTTCGTCGGTGAGACCAACGACTCCGCCACCCGCAACGGATTGCCGTACGCAGCCTCCCAGTCGTCGCTGAGACGCCGCTGCATCCGCGACAACGCAAACGAGGCAAGACCCCGAAACGCCCGGCGACCCCCCCCCCCAGAATCACAAACCTCGTGTGGTTTCCGATCAGATGCAACCGCTCCAACGGTTCTTTGCGGCGCCAACCCATCCAACGGTCCCGCGGCGCACAGCGGAAGGTGCCCGTCTGCCAGCCCGCAGCGCCCATCCACCGCCCGCGCCACGTGAACACGTAGCGCAGACCTCGACCCGCAAACTGCTTGAAACCAAGATCATGATGACGGTCCACCACACGGTTCCAGCGACACACCTCATCCGGCCGCGCCAAGCGCACCACCACATCCCGGAGCGCAAAACCCTCCGGAGTCGTCTCGAAAACATCCGCGGCGCGTTCCATGACCACCACGGATACCACGCCGCTTCACAAAAAGCCAGCACCAATACGAATCATCCGGAACCTGCGGAACCCAACCTTCCAACAAACCTAGCGTGGGATGGCCGTGCCCCCCACCCGGACCCACGGTGGTCGGGCGGGGCTACACCCATATGGCGATCCTGACCCAAGGCTACGAATGGGTGCTGGAGATGGATCAATCCAGCGAGCTGTACCAGGAATTACGTCCAGACAAGACATGTGAGTCATAGGCAGTCCGCGGGCGCGCCAAGATGAAGACCCGCGTCGGCTTGGCGCTGGCGGCCATGATGGCCATGGCGCTCGCCCATGCGCTAGCTGGCCGCGTTCAACGGATGCGTCCCCTCGTCGATACCGTGCCCTACCGCGACACAGGCTGATCGCTCTTCTGCGTCCGAAATTCCGTCTCCGAAATCGCCGACCGGACGGGCCGGTCGCCGGTAGAGAAAACGCGCGATCATCGTCACGCGTCACTCCCGCGTCGTTCTACTCCCCCGCGAAAAACGAAAAACAACGGCGTTGCTCGTCCCCAAGGCCGCGACAAACGCTGTCCCGTCGCGTCACGACGCTACCTTCAACTGCGAAAACGCCACAGCGCACATGCCTCCGATCAGGGACAACCTTGACACCTTGGAGAAGAAACTGCCAATATTCGATCCTGCCGGCCGACCGAACGCGCTGGCGCGAATTTCGCCTAGGCTTTCCACAATGCCGAACGACCGACACCTGAGCAGGATTGAGATCAACCGATTCAGGGGGCTGAAGGAAATTGTTCTCGACGGCATCGGCGGCTTCAATGTCATACTGGGGGCCAATGGCGTTGGGAAAACTTCGATTCTCGAAGCCATTTTCCTGTTCAACGGTTTTGCTTCCGATCAGATATCTGTTGCGCTACAAAATTCCAGGAAGTATCTCGTGAGCTCGTTTGGAGACTTAGAGTACTTTTTTCAT
The DNA here is from genome assembly GCA_965115815.1 of Alphaproteobacteria bacterium. Classification (GTDB taxonomy): domain Bacteria; phylum Pseudomonadota; class Alphaproteobacteria; order TMED109; family TMED109; genus VXPW01. The sequence continues at coordinate 4,445,853 of OZ220465.1, forward strand.
GATCTCGATCTAGACATCGACATTTGCATGAATGGAATAATGGTTTCTTCGGAAAAAAGAACATTATCTATATCTGCCCGCGACCCTGAAAGAGGAATGATTCTTCCGGATCAACGCATTGGCCACAATTCAGAAGCATCCAGATCTACCCGGCAAGCCCTGGATTCATCGGCACAAGAACGAGCGTGGCATTACAACGCGACGGTAATGATGAATGATTCGGAGCAGAAATTCGGAGGAGTTCTTGATATTGAATCACATGACAAGATTCATTTCAGATCTTCCGTCCCTCGGAATAAGCTGGCTGCCCTGTACATCCCCACTAAAATTATTACACCGGGAACGGGTTACGATGCACAGACAATAAGCAAGATAATAATTAACAATAATGAAGAAATCCTCCTCGAGGCACTTCGTTCCATAGACCCGAGGCTAAATAAAATCACCACAGATGGGGAAATAGCATACTTGGATATTGGTCTCAAGAGAATGATGCCGATGAACATGTTCGGCAGTGGTATGATAAGGGCCGCAGAGATTCTTGCCTCCTGTATGTCAGGAAATACACAATTGCTACTTATAGATGAGATAGAAGGAGGATTGCATGTCACGGCCGTCAGACAGCTATTGAAGGCCTTATTGGGAATAGTCAAGAATCAGCAGGTACAGATATTTTGCTCTACCCATAGCGCCGACGTACTCCAAGGGCTGAGAGATGCGCTGCAGGAAGAGCAGTTCTTTGATGTCCGGGCAGTCGTCAGTAATTATGTGCTTGCAAAGGATAAGGACGGATTGGTGCAAAATTACAGATATGATTATGAACAATTCGACCACTGCATTGAGCACGGAATCGAAATACGATAGATGCTGACATGACAGCTAATGTTCTTTTGGTTGAAGGAAAGGATGACCGAAGATTTTTTGAAAGTCTGATGAGTCATCTTAAGATCGGGAATGTGGAAATAGAACAGATCGAAGGCAATGTTGGCAAGCTACGTACGGCAGTGCCTAGAATTCGACAATGGATTGACAAAGGAAGGCCCGTGGCAATCATATTGGACATGGATCAATTGCAAATGGATCATTACAGAAAGATGGAAGAATTTATCAGTGAGTTTGCGTTATCGATTTGGGGTTGGTTTCTGATGCCCGACAATCGCCAAGAGTAACTACTCACCCCTTGTTGGGGTCGGGTTGGCCGTAGTGCTCGTTGAGGATGTCTGCGGCCTTTCCGTCGAGGGCGATGTGGATGGCGACGAGAGGGTTGTAGCCGAGTGCCTCCATGGAGGTGAGGAAGCTGGAGCCTCGGCACCATGCGGTTGCGTGGAGCATGGTGCGGAAACATCCGGACACTTTGATCTTGACCTTGGTCATTCGGATCTTCTGTTCTCCGGCATTGTTGGTGAAGCTGACGTCGGGGTCCTTCATGAAGCGGAGGACGGACGTCTCGTGTTTCATGAGACGTTCATGCAGGTTGTGGGCGTCGGACTTTGCGATGCGTCCCCGGGTTCCTTTCGTCCGCGGCGGGATATCGGGCAACTCCTTGGCGCCTTGGGTGAGGAGGGTGCGGTAGCGCTTGCGCACGGCCCGGCGGTCGGTCTCGTTCAAGGCCTTGGATGCGCTCTGGCCGACCCTGTGGCAGACCTCGCGCAGCAGGCTCTTCATCCATCGCGCCCAGCGGTAGCCGTTGGACTCGACGACGAAGGCCAGTTCGCGCAGCAGGTGGCTGCCGCACAGCTGGTGGCGGCACTGCTCGTAGCCCATGTATGCAGCCCAGCAGTCGTGGACCAGGACGCCCTGGTAGCGCGGGAGGATGCCGATCTCTTCGATCGCCTCCCGACCGCGCTTGCGGTGCGGGAACTTCACGGTCAGGGTCCCGTCGGTGACGACATGGAGCCATTGGGTCTTGCCGGCGACCCGGAATCCGGTCTCATCGACATGCAAGGCCGGGCGTTGCAGGAGATGGGCCACGGCGACCTCCTCCCAGGATGCGAGCGCATCCTGAAAGCGCCGGACATAGCCGAGGCAGGTCGCCTCGGAGAGCCTGATGCCGGAGATCGCGTGCACGAGCGAGACGGCACGGCGCAGGGACAGCATCTGGGCGATCAGCAGGTTGAGGACCAAGGCCTGGATGCGGACACCGTACTGCACGGGCCCCGGCATGAGGTCTGGGAACCGGCCCTTGGTCCGGGCCCGGCACTTCGGGCATTCCTTGATCTCGGCGTCGACGCGGCGCTCGACGACTTCGAACACGAGGTCGTAGAGGACGCGGCGCTCCCGATCGACGGGGTCGACGTCGTCGAGGTCGGCGCCGCAGGCGTCGCAGGCATCGACGGTGATCGTCTCCTGGACGGTGGTCGTGCGCCGGTGACCGCCCGTCTGCGGGTTCGGCTTCGGGCCCTTGCCGTGGCTCCCGGTGCGCCGCGCGCTCTCGTCCGGGTCCGTCTGGGACGGCGGCAGACCGGAGTTCCGACTCGTCTTGCGCGTGGTCTTCTCCAGGAGCACGGCCAGCAGCAGCTGGAGCAGCATCAGCAGGCCGCGGACGAGCGCCTCGCACTCCGGGGAGACCTTGCCTTGCGTGCGGAGATCCTGGAACCGCTTCTGGAAGGCGTCGACCTCTTGGCGCAGGGAGGTGCCGGCGACGCTCGTCATCCCGACGCCTCCACCGCCCGGACGGCCGCCCGCACGGCGAACCGCTCGCCTTCGGGCATCGTCCGGTAGCGCCGCGCCGGCGGCGGGCGCGTCAGGATCGCGCCGCCCCCAAGGAACGCCTCCAGGTACACGTCCTATGGCGGCCGGGCCGCGACGACCGCCGGGCTCCGACCCGTCGTCTGTCGCGGACGGGGTCCTCGCGCACGGGCGGCAACGTCAGGATGCCGTGGCGCTCCAAGGTCTCCAGCATCCCGAGACCGACCCCGACCCTGGAGCCGCCCTTCGCTGTCGTCCCGTGAAGGGGCTCGCAGAGGGTCTTCGCCCGCTCGTTGCGGCGGCAGGGGGAACACCGACCCACGGTCTCCCGAACCTCCGCGATCGGCGGGCGGGTCCGGCGGCGCCCCGAACAGGGGGTCGACTTCAGGTCGATGATTCGCTGGTCCATGGGGATTCCCGCAGCCACGATTCGACGACAGCATGCGAATCGGCGGGCGCTTGTCAAGCGGTGCGTGGACGACCCGCCCACGCACCGAAACGTCACCTCCTATCCAAGGCCTGCCGGTATGGGAACACCGCCGTCACCTCGACGCACCTATCCGAATGCCCTTGCCCCGCCGGGCGATCGACCCGTCGGCGCCTTCGATCCCTACCCTGCCGCCATCCACACCTCCGACGCGGTCCGCCCCGATGGCCCATCTTGGAGAGGGTCCCTCCTACAACGTCAAGCGTAGATCTCCGGCGGAGGGGAACGGCAGCCCACGGAACCCGCTCCACCGGACCGCACGGCGCGGACCCGCGACCTCCGCGCGAGGGGCCCGGTCGCGTTGCGGACCCCTCCCCACAAGGCCGGAACGGGGAGCGGAAGCCGAAGATCGACCCACTTCTTGTCAGCCGAACCCCGTGCATCCGGTCCTTGGCCGCGAGCGAGGGAAAGGGGCACGGAACCATGCCGGATCCGAACCCGTCAGGAAAAACGATTCGTCATCAGTCGGGGGGGGGTGAGTAGATACCGCCAAGAAGGGAATCTGGAATCCTTGCTGTTGCAGATGACGGCCCCAAAGCATGCTCACGTAGAGAAATGTTTCGATGATTATGAGAACTGCATGAGGCGTGCATCTTGTTCAACACCACACAGAAAAGAGTATGGTACGCCCGACAGAAAAGGAAGAATTTATGCCTATTGCGAGGCCCTGGGGGTTGAAGCTAAGGGATCAAAGCGCGACTACGCGGACCGGAATTGCTGGAATCTGGATGCGCCGGCGCTGGAGCCGATAAAGAAGTTTCTGCGTGATTTCGCCGGGCCTTAGCCGACATTCAGACCGCGAACCGCCCGCCGTCCACCGAAAGCGTCGTGCCGGGGGTGAAGCCCGCACGGTCCGATGGCAGGAAACCGATTGCGTCGGCCATCTCGTCCGACCTGCCGAAGAGAGCCGGGGCTTGGCGGGTTCGGGAGCGTTCCCCGGTCCGGGATCGGCTTGGTGCGACGAAATGCTGCGGTTCAGCATCGGTGTTTCGGCCGTACCCGGCACCACGACGTGGACCGGATTCTTTCGCTAGCCTGAAGTTCCAGAGTCGATCAGACGTAAGTGCCTGATAGAAATGACATTCTATACATTTCAGCGGTGTCGGACTGGGTACACTATGGCTTCACGCCCAGGAGCTTGAAAGCCCTTCTCTGGAGCGGCGTGGGCCGTGTGGTGACCGGGAAGGGTTCGGCGCCCGCAAGGCGGGGCGCCACGGTGTTGCGGGTGAGGGTCGCAAGATCGCCGATGAGGGTGCGGAAGCTGTGCACCGGATCCCCTCCGGGCGTCCTTTTCGTGGCCGCCTTGGCCCGGGCGCTCGCCGAGACTTCTGCCGGCGCCACGACGGACGGCCGCCGGGCGCCTTCGGCATCCTCGTCGTCGAACCGCAGGGGCTTCCGTCTCTGGCGCATGTGCCATTCGATGTAGTAGGCGAGCATGCACAGGAAGACATGGGCGCGGACTCGGGGTGCGGTGCGGTGGTAGACGGGGCGCACCTTCAGGTCCACGGTCTTGAGGCTGCGGAAGGCCCGTTCCACGGAGCTCAACCGCTTGTAGGTCCGCACCGTGCCGGGACCGTCGAGCTCGCTCTGCGGCAGGCTGGTGCGGATCACGTAGAGGCCGTCGAGCTGGGCCTCGGCGGCGATGGCAGCCGCATCGCGCCCATAGGTGAAGACCCCCTCGTCGTCGATGGACCACGTGAAATGCTTGGCCATCTTGTACCTGCCGATGACCTTGCCGACCCGCTCCCCGATCTTCCCGGCGCCCTTGAGACGGCGCTGGTCTCGCCGTGTCGCTGCGGCAATCGGTGCGAGCAGGGCCTCGGTGGCCTCGAGCAGTTCCTGGCGCTTGCGGGCCCGGTCCTCGGCCAGCAGCGGGTTGCGGCAGACCATGAGGCGCTCGCCGGGATACGCATCGCTGGTGATCTCTACCAAGTCCCTCTCGTCGAAGAGCGACATCTCGACATCGCCGGCCTCCACCAGGGAACGGAGGGCCGGTCCCCTCAAGGCGCTGATCCAGTCCAGGCCCGCAGGCTTCACCTCCGCGCGGATGCGCGCCTCGGTCCGCATCCCCCGATCCCCCACGGCCATCCCATGCTAGGTTTGTTGGAAGGCTGGGTTCCGCGGATTCCGGATGATTCGTATTGGTGCTGGCTGTTTGTGAAGCGGCGTGGTATCCGTGGTGGTCATGGAACGCGCCGCGGATGTTTTCGAGACGACTCCGGAGGGTTTTGCGCTCCGGGATGTGGTGGTGCGCTTGGCGCGGCCGGATGAGGTGTGTCGCTGGAACCGTGTGGTGGACCGTCATCACGATCTTGGTTTCAAGCAGTTTGCGGGTCGAGGCCTGCGCTCCGTGTTCACGTGGCGCGGGCGGTGGATGGGCGCTGCGGGCGGGCAAACGGGCGCCTTCCGCTGTGCGCCGCGGGACCGTTGGATGGGTTGGCGCCGCAAAGAACCGTTGGAGCGGCTGCACCGGATCGGAAACCCCACGAGGTTTGTGATTCTGGGAGGTCGCCGGGCGTTTCGGGGTCTTGCCTCGTGTGCGTTGTCGCGGATGCAGCGGCGTCTCAGCGACGACTGGAAAGCTGCGTACGGCAATCCGTTGCGGGTGGCGGAGTCGTTGGTCTCACCGACGAAGTTCCGCGGCACCTTGTACAAGGCGGCGAACTGGAAGTACGTGGGCAGGAGCAAGGGCTATGCGCGCGCCAACGGGCGCTCTACCGATCCGCACGGGGAGGCGAAGGATCGGTACGTGGTTCCGCTGCGTCGCGACGCCTGTCGTCGGTTGCGGGATCGTGCGCCGCTTCCCGCGGCGTGGGAGTTGCGGGCGACGCAGAGCGGCCGGTCGGCGCGGGAGTTGCGCTCGATGTACCAGCATTTTGCGGCGCGTTCCGACTTCCGGCGCGCGCAGGGGCGCACGCACGGCATCGCCTCGGTGCTGTGCGTGATCGTGCTGGCGCGGCTGGCGAATCGGCACGGCGCGGTGGCGGCGGCACGCTACGCGAAGGCGATGACGCAGAAGGATCTGGCGCCGATCGGTGCGTGGAAGAACCCGGACACCGGCCGGTAGGAACCGGTGTCCCAATCGACCGTGCACCGGGTGCTGCAGAACCCCGACCCGGCGTGGATCGAGGAAGCTCTGCGGCGCTGGGCGCAGCCGCGCCTGCGGGTCGGCCACGCGATCGCGGTCGACGGCAAGCGCATTCGCGGCGCCAACCGCACCGGCGAGGATCAGTACGAGACGGTCTCGCGGATCGAGCACGGGACCGGCATGCCGGTCTCGATCCTCAACGATCATGACGAAGGCGGGGAGATCGCCGCCGTCCACGCCGCGCTCGAGACCGCGCCGGTGGCCGGCCGTCTACTCACGCTCGACGCGCTCCACACCACCCGCGAGACGGCACGACTGATCGTCGAGACCCATGGCGCCGACGGGATGATGACGGTCAAGGGCAACGCTCCCAAGACCTTCGAGACGTTCGAGAGCATCCACTGGGAAACCACAAGCACGGGACGCTACCGCGAAACGCCCACGCTCGAGCACGGCCGCATCGAGCAACGCAGCATCGAAGTCTTCACCCCGCCCGCGAAGATGATCCACGATCCCCATGTCAAACCGATCTTCCGTGTCACCCGGCGCGTCGAATTCAAGAAATCCGGAAAACCGACCATGGAACACGCCTACGGCAGGACTTCGGTCGCGGCCGACCGCGCCTCGCCGCAACCGCTCCTCACATGGAACCGCGGTCCCTGGGTGGTCGAAAGCCATCACCCCATCCGCGATACCACCTTCCGCGAAGACGACTCCAGGCTCCGGGCCCGCAACGCACCCGCAAACCACGCGATCCTCAACACCCTTGCCCTTGCCGTCATCCTCCACAACCAGCGGAAGCTGCCCCAGCCCTTCCCCAGCTTCGCCGACGCCCGTCACCACTATGCCGACAAGCGCAAGCAGGTCCTGCACGCCGTCACAAGACCCGGCTGACTACGCTCACACCCCGACCGAAACCGCAAGGATCCAAGCCGGGCCACCCAACCCGGCCGGCCTCTCGCTCGCCCCGGATCCGCCGAAACGGACCCCTCGCGCCTAGATCCGCGCCACCACCGGGCCGCAGACGTCCGCACATCTCACAATCGCAGACTCGAACGCGTCGACCCGCGTCGCGATCGAGACTCCGATCGCATCACAGCAACAAGCATGGGATCTTCTTGCCCGGCCCGCCGGGCCCAGTACCCGGCCCTGCGGCTTCGCGGCCCCCGGCCTGCGCGAGCCGTGCGCTCCGTCGCCGACCGCCGGCTCGCAGGGATCTGTGCCCTGCGGGAAACCCCGACCCGGTACGACCCCGCCCTCCGAAGCCGGGCGGATCCTCGCACACGGCCGGCCGCCGCGACCGTTCCGTAACCGGGTCGTACCATCCGGGACCGGGAGATCCGGGATCGTGACCCGGTCCCACGCCGAACGCCCGCGCCGCGACCGCCGGCGTCGACGGGCGGGTGCGGCGAAGACGGCGTACCGTACGCCGAAGGAGCGGCGCTCTCGCGGACCGCGACTGCACGACGCCATCGCCACGATCCTCGCGATCCGGGAGGAGTACCGGGACGGGCGGCAGGCCCGGCCGGAGACCCTGGAGACCACGGCCACCGCGGAACTCCTGGATCCGGTCCTCGAAGCCTTGGACGACCGGGATCTCGATTCCTTGGCGGAACGGGAACTCCCCCGAGGATTCGGCCGGGACGGGTGAGTTCGGCCCGGTCAGGCTCCGGTACGTAACGGTGCGGTAGGGGCCGGCCATGGGACTCGGCAGAACCCCGCGACGGCGGAGTCGGCACGGGCGGCACGGCTCTGCCGACGGCCGCAGGCCGGCTCCGGCGGGAACCGGGCAAGGGGGGTCCGAGGGCGCTTCACCCCCCTTGACAAAGGGTGGGAAGTCCCCCCCCCCCCCCTGCGGGCTCCCGATCCGGAGCCGCCCGTCTGTCCGAGTGGCGGGTGGATCCCGTTCAGGCAGGAAGACCGGTGGCCGGCGGCGAGTCCGCAGCCGCCAGTTTCAGGCCCTCCGCCTCCCGAATGGCGGCTTCGATGCGGTTTGCGACGTCCGGTCGATCGCGCAGGTAGGCCTTGGCGTTTTCGCGGCCCTGTCCGATGCGCTCGCTGTCATGGGAGTACCAGGATCCGGCTTTCTCGACGACGCCGTGCTTCACGCCGAGGTCGAGCATCTCACCAAGCTTGGAAATCCCCTCTCCGTACATGATGTCGAACTCCACCGTCTTGAAGGGCGGCGCCATCTTGTTCTTGACGACCCGAACGCGCGTGTGATTGCCGACGACCTCGGCACCGTTCTTGATTTGTCCGATTCTCCGGATATCCAGTCGGACCGATGCATAGAACTTGAGCGCATTGCCGCCGGAGGTGGTTTCCGGACTGCCGTACATCACTCCCACCTTCATGCGGATCTGGTTGATGAAGACCACGATCGTCCGGGATTTGGAGATCGAACCCGTCAGCTTGCGGAGCGCCTGGCTCATGAGCCGGGCCTGCAGACCGACATGGGCGTCCCCCATGTCGCCCTCCAATTCGGCTCGCGGAACCAGGGCCGCCACGCTGTCGATCACCAGCACGTCCATCGCGCCCGAACGGACGAGCGTGTCGGCGATTTCCAATGCCTGTTCGCCCGCATCGGGCTGGGACAGGAGCAGATCCTCGACATTGACGCCGAGCTTCTGCGCATACAGGGGATCCAGTGCGTGTTCGGCGTCGACGAAGGCGCAGATTCCGCCGTGTTTCTGCGCTTCGGCGATCGTGTGCAGGGCCAGCGTGGTCTTTCCTGAGCTTTCCGGTCCGTAGATCTCGACGACCCGGCCGCGCGGCAGGCCGCCGATGCCGAGGGCGACGTCGAGACCCACCGACCCCGTCGAGACCGCCTCCACCTCGATCGCGCGATCCGCGCCCAGACGCATGATCGAACCGGCCCCGAAGCTCCGTTCGATGTCCTTCAGGGCGGCATCCAGGCTGTGCTGTCGATCGTCGGCGGAAGCGTTCACATCGAGAACCCTGAGGTGTTTTGCGGTCATTGTAGTCGTCCTTGGGAAGGGATCGGGACTCGCCCTCGAGTCCCGGTCCGGGGTTGCGGATCGAAAGAATACAACAGCAACAGGGAGGTATCAACAGGCGAATACAGGGAGGGATTCCCGGTCGGTTGCGAAGCCGACCCGGGATCCCCCGGAGCCGGGCTCGATGCCGTAGCGGCCTGCGGACGGCACCGGGTGCCCGGAGTCGGATCCCGGCGTCCTCCCTTGCAGGGTCGTACCGGAACCCCGCTCCGGTTCGTTTCCCGGCGCGTGCCGGTCGCGGCTATGATGGACCCGGTCGGCGTGGCGGATGGGCCGGGCTGCAAGATGGCGGGAAACGGAATCGATGCCCGCAGGGAAGGTGCCGCCCGGGCCGCCGGCCGGAGCAGGGTCGGTTCGCAGCCATCCGGGTGATGGGGACCATGACCACAGCGCAGCCCGAACCGGACGCAGTCGGTGAGCGTCCGAGTGCAGCATCGAACCGTGGCCCTGCAGCAGGTCGTCATGCACTACGCTGCGGCCGCAGGAGGCGGCGAGACCGTGGTGCTGCTGCACGGATGGCCGCAAACCTGGTACGCGTGGCGAAAGGTCCTTCCGCACCTCGCGCGGGCGGGCTACGACGTGATCGCGCCCGACCTGCGCAGCCTCGGCGATACCTCCCGGCCGGTCGGCGGCCATGACAGCGGGTCGGTGGCCGGCGATGTCTCGGAATTGCTGGGACGGCATCTCGGAGTGTCGCGCTTCCACTTGGTCGGCCACGACTGGGGAGGCGCGGCCGCGTTTGCCGTCGCCGCGGCGGTCCCCGCCACGGTGCAGTCCCTCACAGTGGTCGACGTGACCGTTCCCGGTCTCGGGCCGGACCTGTCGCAGGGCGGGCGTCGCTGGCACCACGCGTTTCACATGACCCCCGACCTTCCGGAAGCCCTCACGCAGGGCCGGGAGCGCACGTACCTCGCTTGGTTCTACCGGGCCTTTGCGCATCAGGCGGACGCTATTGATGCGGAGGCGGTCGACGAATATCTGCGCTGCTACGGCCGCCCCGGTGCGCTCGGCGCAAGCTTGGCCTACTACCGCAGCCTTCCCGACACCGTGGCCGCCAACCAAGCGCTCGCAGCGAGCGGATTTCGTCTCGCCATGCCGGTGCTGGCGGTGGGCGGCGGCACCACAGCGGCGCGAGGGCGCGCACGGGAGCCGGCGGAGTCGCTGCGGACGATCGCGGATGCGGTCACCGAAAGCGTGATCGCTGACTGCGGGCACTTCGTGCCCGAGGAGCAGCCGGAGGCGTTTTCGAGGGTGCTGCTCGGGTTTCTTGCCGGCTTGCCGGATGCCGGCCGGCGGCGACGCTGACGGCCGCGTCGGAGACCGGCTTTGCTCCGGGGTGACCCGAGGGAGCTTCGCGGCGGTCCCCTCATCAGCGCACCAGCCGGAGACCGACGCGCGGCGGAGCCCGCCGTGGTTCCGGGGGGCGGTCCCCGGCGAGCCGACAGGGCGCTCGCCGGTCAGCATCCGAGCCGGTCGGCCAGCTCGAGGAAGTCTCCGGCGACGAGGTCCCACGTGTCATCGGGCTCCAGGTCCGAGGTCTGGCCGGGGCCGTGTTCCGTCGGGCGGGACACGAACCCGGTCCGCATGCCGCGCGCCCGGGCAGCGCACAGATCGTCATTGTGGGCGGCGATCATCATCGTCTCGTGCGGCTTGAGGCCGAGCATCGCGATCGTCGTGTCGTAGACCTCGGGGCGCGGCTTGTACTGCCGCGCCATTTCCGCGCCGAGCGGTGCATCCCACGCCAGTTCCGCATGTCGGGACAGGTTGACGATCAACGCGACGTGGCCGTTGGAAAGCGTCGCGAGAACGAAACGCCGGCGCAACCGGCGCAGGCCTGCGCCCGCATCCGGCCACCCGTCCAGCCGGTGCCATGCCCGATTCAGGTGCCGGCGCTCGTCCTCGTCCAGGATGGAGAGTCCGAAGCAGGGCAGGAGTCGATCAAGAATTTCCCGGTGCAGGATGTCGAGATGCACGTACGACCGGGCATCCTCGCGTACCGGCGTCATGGCCGGCTGGTAGCCGGCGCGCCAAGCATCGGCAAACCCGGCGCAGTCGGCTTGGACACCCTTCGCCGCACACAGCCTTTCGCATTCCCGAACCACCGATCCGCGCCAATCGACCACGGTGCCGAACACATCGAAGCACAGCGCGCGGACGGCCGGCAGCGGTTCGTTCCGGTCCGGCATGGGTCAGCCTCCGCCATCGGGGTCCGGCGGAGACCCTACAGCAGCACGTCGATGCAGCGTTCCGCCGCCGTGCAGACCTGCGGCCGGCCCGCTGCCCGGCGGCGCGAACCAGTGTCCGGCACCGGCTCGGGCGACGGGCGCCCGCAGATCCTTGATGACGGGCCGCGCCGTTCCTCGACGCGGTCATTCCGGAACCGAACGCAGGCCTGAGCTCCGGGAGCTTCTGCGGCACCGGAGATCCGATGCGGATCCTCCCGGAGGTGCCCGGGCGGGGTCTCGGGCGACCTGCATCGGGGCCCGGCGGCGTTGCCGGCCGCGGCCGCCCGCCGCGGTTCCGCTCTATTGCGACTGAGAGTGATTTGCGTTATGGTCGGGGATCCATGGCCGGTGCAGGGGACCGGTCCACTCAGGTCGGAAGGGTGAGGGGTGCTTCCGACCCGAGCGGTGTTCCTTGGGCTTCGGTCGTGCGGGATCCCGCACACGGGGATCCCTCGAGCGCCTCGCGGCAGCGAGGGACGGGCCAACCGGAGGAGCGTAATGGCAACCTGCGGGCACGGAAGGTTCGGGATCGGCATCGCACTGGGCGTGTTCCTGGCGTGCGCGGCGGGACTCTGGACGGAAGCTGCGTGGGCGCAGTCCGAAGATGACGGGGAACGGACCGCGCACGGTCACGGTGGAGTGAGACAGCTTCCTCCGGTGACCGTCACTGCCACGCGCAATCCGGTCGACCCGTTCGTCTTTCCCGGCATGGTCACGGTGCTGGGCCGACCGGAAATCCGGGCCCGGCAACCGTCGTCCCCGGACGACCTGCTGAAGTACGTTCCCGGGGTCGAGTTCACCGGCGGCCCCCGGCGCACCGGCGAAGCACCGAGCATTCGCGGGTTCGAGGGTGCGGACGTGATCGTGACCATCGACGGAGCCCGACAGAACTTCGGCTCCACGCACGATGGCCGGTTCTTCGTGGATCCGAGCCTGCTCCGGAGTGTCGAAGTTCTGCGGGGCCCGGCTTCGTCGCTCTACGGGAGTGGCGGGACCGGCGGCCTGATCGCGTTCGAGACGGTGGATGCGGCGGATCTGCTGGATCCCGGACGAACCGCGGGCGTCATGATCTCCGGCGGCTATCAGTCGGTGCATTCCGAGCGGGCGGGGAATGTGACCGCGTTCTCGGCACCGGGTGAGGGAACGGACCTGATCGCGAGCATCACTCGGCGCGTTTCGGGAACCATCCGGCTCGGCGACGGCAACGAACTGCAAGACACCGACGACGACATTCTTGCCGGATTGGTGAAGATCGGCCTGGAGGGTGCGGATCATCACCGAGTGGAAGGTTCCTTCGTCGGCTTCCGGAACGATGCGACGGAGCCCAACAACGGACAGGAGGGAATCGGCCGGGGCGAGACCGCGGTAGGGCTGGTCGAAAAGGGGATCCGGGCGACCACGGTTTCCGTCGCCTATCACTACGACAATCCTGCCGATCGTCTCGTGGACCTGGATCTGGTGGCCTACCGTACCCGCTTCCGGGCGGACGAACTGCGGATCGAAGGGGTGGAACGCGGGCCGGTCGGGGAATTGCTGACGCGGGATGTCGATACGACCGGTCTGCGGCTTGACAACCGGTCGCGGGTGCCGGTGTCCGAACGCATGCTGGTCACGCTGACCTACGGGGCCGAGTACTGGAACGATTCGCAGGACGGCGGCGACGGCGGCACGCGAATGGGAACCCCGGATGCCGACGCCGAGGAACGGGACGGAGTGCCCGACGCCGATGCCCGGTTCGCCGGGCTGTTCGCACAGGCCGAGATCGGGTTCTCCGAACCGTTCGGAGCGGGAACCGGACGTCTCCTGTTGATACCGGGAGCCCGGTACGACTCGTACACGATGTCCAGTTCCGGGCGGCTGGGAACGGACAACGAGCAATCCGAGCTTTCTCCGAAACTCGGGGTCAGCTGGCTTCCCTCGGAGCGATTCATGCTGTTCGCCGGCTACGCGCATGCGTTTCGTGCGCCGACGGTCAACGAGCTCTACCTGACCGGGATCCACTTTCCGGTCTTCCGGGGACGGGAGCTGGTCGGTTTCAATCGTTTCGAGCCCAGTCCCGATCTGAAGCCCCAGGCCACCCGCACGCTGGAAGGCGGAGCAGGGATCACGTTCGACGACGTGATCACCCGGCAGGACCGACTCCGGTTCAAGGCGACCGTCTTCCGGATCCGGGGAGAGGACTTCATCGACGTGGGGGTCCGTCAGGTCTCTCCCCCCGCCGCCGAGTGCATACCCTTCGTGTCCGACCGGAGCCGGATTCCGGCAGGGCCTCCGGGCACCTTCCGGAGGGGCTGCGAGGGAACCTCGTTTTCCCGGAACGTCCCGAATGCCCGACTGCGGGGAACGGAGATCGATGCCGCGTATGACAGCGACCGCTTCCGGATGGTTTTCGGATTCTCGTCCATCGACGGCGAGAACCGGGATACGGGCGCGAGGCTGGGAATGCTCGTGCCCGACCAGTTCACCGCCAGCGTCACCGTGCAACTGCCGGAGATCGATTCGGTTCTGGGCTGGAGCCTGCTCTGGGCCGACGACTTCCCGGACGATCCGGCCACGACCGGAGCGGACCGGAACGAAGCGCGCGCAGGCTACGACGTGCACGATCTTCATGTTTCGTGGAGACCTGACGATCCGCCGTTCGACGGACTGGAAGTCGACTTCGGGATCGACAACGTGTTCGACAAGGCCTACAACCGAGTCAACACGGCTGCCGTCGAGCCCGGCCGCAGCTTCAAGATCCTTGCAAGGTATTCGCGGTCATGGTGAGCAGGATGCCGCGACCGCATCGGACGGTACGTCCTTCGCGTCCATGAGTTCCGGGAACGCCGCCGCAGGCGAAGGTGCGCCCCGGCAGGGCTTGGTCGCGCGCTGGGAAGCCCTGAGGAGCGCGCAGCCCGACCTGCGCGCCCGCGATGCGGCCGCCTGCCTGGGGGTCTCGGAAGCCGAACTCGTCGCGGCTCGGCCCGACCTGCGCGTCCGGCGTCTCGACGGGCCCTGGGGGCGGCTGCTGCAGAAGCTCCCCGGCTTGGGCGAAGTCATGGCGCTCACGCGCAATGATCATGCGGTGCACGAGAAAATCGGACAGATCGGGACGATTTCCGTGGTCGACGACCTGGGCCGGGTCTTCGGGGACGGCATCGATCTCGGGATATTCTTCCACCGCTGGCGCTACGGGTTTGCGGTGACCGAAGCGGTACGCGATCGAACCCGACGAAGCCTGCAGTTCTTCGACGGAGACGGAATCGCGGTGCACAAGGTCTACGCTCGAGACGCAGGCCGCGCCGACGCGTTCGACGCGCTGGTGCGCAAACACCTGCACCGCGACCGGTCTCGGAAGTTGACCGTGCGAAGCGGCCCGGTTCCGACCGCGGCCGACGCCCTCGGGGTCGAGGCCGACGATCTGCTGGCGCGGTGGCGGTCCCTCGACGGCACGCATGCGTTGCACGGCATGCTGCGGGAGCTCGGATCGGGGCGCGCGCAGGCGCTCCGCGGGATGGCCGAAGACGGCGCGGGACGCGTGCCGGCGGACGGCTTTCAGGTCGCGCTTGCGCGGGCCGCCGACCTCCGGCTGCCCGTGACGGTCGTGGTCAGCAATCCCGGGACGGTCCAGATTCACCGGGGACCGGTGCATCGCCTGAAGCGGGTAGGCCCTTGGTTCAATGTCCTGGATCCGAACTTCAGCCTGCACCTCCGGGAAGATGCGATCGCGAGCACGTGGGTGGTGCGGAAGCCGACGCGCGACGGGGTCGTGACGTCGGTCGAGATCTTCGCCGGGGACGGGCGCCACATTGCCTGGCTGTTCGGCACACGCAGGCCGGGCGAGACGGAGTCGGGGGCCTGGCGAGAACTCGCGGCGTCGCTCGGGAATTGATCGGCCGGTCCCGGTCCGGCCGGCCCGGGAACCGCCGACGCCCGCTACGCGGGTCCCGGGCACGGTGCGGAACGACGGTCGGCCGTCCTTCCGGCAGGTCCGGTGCACGGCCCGTGCGTGCTCAGTGCACCCGCGGCCCCAGCGGCACCACCAGCGGACGGCCGTCGGCAGGATGGTTCAGGATCCGCACTTCGATCTCGAAGATGCGCGTCAGTCGCTCCGCTGACAGGCCCTCCGGGAGCGGGCCCGCATAGTCGACCCGACCGTTGCAGAGGACGATCAGCCGGTCGGCGTAGGCAGCGGCCAGGTTGAGATCGTGGACGACGGTGGCCACCACGGATCCGTCTTCCGCCAGACGTCGGGCGCGGGTCATGACGTGGTGCTGGTGCGCGGGATCCAGGCTTGCGGTCGGCTCGTCCAGCAACAGGATGGAGGGGGCGGGGACATCGCCGGCCTCGAGCTGCGCCAGGCAACGAGCGAAATGAGCCCGCTGGCGCTCGCCGCCCGACAGCGTCGGAACGAGTCGGTCGCGCAGGTGCGCGATCCCGGCAGCCCGGAGGGCCCGGTCGACGATTTCTGCATGCGCGGAAGTGCCCGGTCCGAGACCGTGGACCGCACATCCGAGGGCGGTGATTTCGGCGACCGTGAAGTGGAACTGCAGGCTCGATGACTGCGGCAGCACTGCGCGCCGACGGGCCAGGCCGCGCGCATCCCACCGATGCAGCGGGATTCCGTCGAGCACCACGTCGCCGCCGGTGGGCGGCAACTCGCCGGACAGCACGCGCAGCAGCGTCGACTTCCCCGCTCCGTTGGGCCCGGCAATGGCGGTCAGTTCGCCGGGTCGAAAGACCAGGCTGGCATCCCGCAGGACCGTCGCCCCGCCGATCCGCACGCTGACCTCGGAGAGCTCCAGCACGCCTCAGCCCCAGTCGCGGCGCCGGAGCAGCAACCAGATGAAGAACGGTCCCCCGATCAGCGCGGTGATGACCCCTACCGGGATTTCGGCCGGCAGCGCCACCGTGCGGGAAAGCACGTCGGCCATCAGGAAGAGTGCGGATCCGAAGAGGATCGAGCCCGGCAGCACGTACCGATGATCGGGTCCGCACAGCAGGCGGACGATGTGCGGAACCACCAGGCCCACGAACCCGATGGTTCCCGAAATCGATACCGCCGCACCGACTGCCACCGCACTCAGACCGACGGCCCGGAACTTCACCCGCTCCGGCACGTGGCCGAGATGAAAGGCCTCCCGCTCTCCGAGCAGCATCGCGTTCAGGGCGCCGGCCAGCATCGGCAGTGCAAGCACCGGAACGGCCATGACGGCCAGTGCGGGCAGCAGGCTCGACCACGTCAACCCGGCCACGCTGCCCAGCGTCCAGAACGAAAGGTCCCGCAACTGCTGCTCGTCGCTCAGGAACACCAGGAACCCGATGCCGGACTGCGCCACGGCATTGACGGCAATCCCGGCCAGCAAGGTGGTGGTCATCATCGTCTGCCCGCCGACCGTCCCGAGTCGATAGACGATCGCGGTGGCCGCCAGGCCCCCCGCCATGGCGGCCACGGGGAGCGCGAACGGACGGAGCCAGGGATCGAGGGCCCCCAGGATCCCGCCGCCGAGTACGATGACCGCAACCGCCGCCAGAGCGGCGCCGCTCGACACGCCGATCAGCCCCGGATCGGCCAGCGGGTTGCGAAACAGACCTTGCATCGTTGCGCCGGCGAGCGCCAGGCAGGAACCGATCGCACAGCCGGCCAGTACCCTCGGCATCCGGATCGACCCTACGACCAGCAGATCCCGGGGGGCGATGCCGTCGGCCGGCGTCAGACCCAGTTTCGCCAGAATCACGCTCCCTACCGTATCGGCACTGATGGCCGCGGCGCCGGTGCAGCATGCCGTCAGGATCGTCGCTGCCAGCAGCACGGAACCTGCAGCCAGCGTGACCGCTGCCCGGACCTGTCTCGGCGTCCGGCCCCTCGATCGGCAGCAGGGAGTCGCCGGCACCACGGCGGTCTAGTTCCGGTCCGGCGCATCCAGGTGCGGATGGAGCGCGTTCGACAATTCCGTGACCGCGGCGGCCGTCCGAGGCCCGAAGCCCAACATCAGGAGGCCGTCCACGATCACCAAACGACGTTCCGCGCCCGCGGTCGTCGGACGGATTTCGGCCCGGTCAAGAATGGCGTCGCGTCCGCCCATCAGTTCCACGGTCCGTTCGGTGGCCAGGATCAGGTCGGGATCGGCCGCCACGGCCGCTTCGGGCGACAACGGCTTGTACCCCTCGTAACCGTCAACGGCATTGACGCCTCCGGCCGCCCGGATGATGCCGGCGGCCGCCGTTCCGGTCCCCGAGGCCAGCGGAGCGCCCTTGCCGATACTCAGCAGGAACAGCACCCTGGGCTTCACGGGCATGGCGCCGGCCGCCGCCGCGATCCGGCCAGCTTCGGCCTCCATCGTGTCCGCGAGCGTCCTGCCGGCCGTTGCCCGGCCCACTGCATGTCCGACCCGGCGGATGACACGGGCGGCTCCCCCGATGTCGGTCGCCTTCGGAAGCCGCACGATCGGGAGCCCGGACTCGCGGAGTTGCCGGACGACGGCCTCCGGTCCCGCATCCGCATGCAGCAGGACCAGATCCGGGTTCAATGCCAGGATCGGCTCGGCCGACAGGGCCCGCATGTACCCGACATTGGGCAGTTTCTGTACTTCGGCGGGATAGAGGCTGGTCGTGTCGACGGCGATGAGCCGTTCCTGCAGGCCGAGTGCGACGACACATTCGGTGATCGCGCCGCCGACGGACACGATCCGGGCGGGCTCGCCGGCAGCAGGACCGGCCGCAAGCAGGAGGAACAAGGCTGCGGAAAGGTTGCGCATCGGGACCCCGCGCCGGGTCGGCGGACCGGCGCACACATCCTTGCGGTCGCAGGGAACGCGGTCCGGTCCGACGCGGCGGCGATCCGTCCCCTGCCGGATCGGAGGCGAGGGAACGCCGGGCCGAGGACGGCGTTCCTCGGGCCTCTCGCCGCACTTCGGCGGTGCCGTCGAGGGCCCTGCCGGCAGGTCCGGCCACATGGAGGTCGGGGAGTGAGGCATCGGAGTCGACTCCACGAGATCGGCCCGCCCGGATCGGAGGAGATCATGATAATGAGATGCAGTCTCAGAGTCAAACTTGCGACTGCATCTCATTCGCTCTATCGTTCGGCCGGGCAACACGGAGGTCGACCTGATGTTCATTGCCATGAATCGGTTCCGAGTCGTTCGGGGACAGGAGGCAGCATTCGAGAAGCTGTGGGCGGAGCGGGACACGCACCTCGACGAGGTTCCGGGCTTCCGGCAGTTTCGACTGCTCAGGGGATCCGAAGCGGAGGATCACACGCTCTATTCCTCGCATACGGTCTGGAAGGATCGGGAGGCCTTCACGGCCTGGACCGCATCGGATGCCTTCCGGAAGGCCCACGCGGACTCCGGGGTTCGGCGGAACCTCTATCTGGGCCACCCTGAATTCGAGGGATTCGACGTCGTCCTGACGAGCTGAGGCCGGATCCTGTACCGAGGGTCGTCCGCTCCGGCCGCCGGCCGTCCGGGTGATCGGGAGCCGGCCCGCAGGACAGCGAGACTGGTCCCGGTGACCTGCACGACCCGACGGACCGGGACGGGGGAGGTTCCGGTGGTTCCCGTCCCGCGGGCAGCCGGGCCCGGACGCCGCTTCACCGAAGGGGGAGGAAGGGCGTCTTCCTCGTCCTCCGCCGCCGACCGGGCCCGGATTGACCGGCCGCAGCGTCCACGGATCGGACCCGGCCGGCCGCAACGGTTGCCTGCGATCGGCGCGGAACGGCACGGCGGCGTCGGTGCCGGGGAGGCTTCCGGGATTTGGGAACGACGACGCCGACGGCGCGGCGCGACGGGGTACGCTGCGGCGGCCGAATCGTCCCCTTTGAGGCCCTGCGCGCCGTCCGGCCGGGCCCGCCCTGCGGTTGCCGGCCGGTCTGCAGGGTGCGGGTGAACCGGCCGGTTGGACGGGGCGCCGGCGGGTGTGGCGCTGCAGCCGTCGGGGGGTGGAGATTGCGGACCGCCTCTGGACTAAGATGCGGAGGTGACCCGGCCTTCCTCGTGCGACCGAAGGTTCGACGGAAGGGATGCCGGGACGGCCGCCGACGCTGGCGGCAGGGGCCAGAAGAAGGCGGGTCATGAACCAGGTGCCAGGCAACCGGGCCGGCGCGTCCGCTGCGGAGCTGCAGGGGCCGCGGGCCTTGGACCGCGAAACCCGGCTTGAGGATCTGAGGGCCGAGATCGACGATCTCGACGATCGCATCCACCGGCTGTTGATGCGACGGGCAGAGGTGGCCGCCCGGGTCGGCGAGTCCAAGCGTGCGCAGGCCGGCGGAGGCCTTCCCCTGCTGTTTCGTCCGGCCCGCGAAGCACAGGTGCTCAGGCGTCTGCTGGACCGGCATCGCGGCCGGCTGCCGCGCGCCGTACTGCAGGATGTCTGGCGCGGAATCATCGCCGGCAGCTTGGCGCTGCAGGACCGGACGGTCGTGGCGGCAACGCCGGGCGTGGCGTCGCGGCTGGCACGCGATCATTTCCGCTCGTGCGTCCCGCTGCAGGAAATACAGCCGGCGGAGGCTGCACTGGACGCAGTGGCGGAGCGGCGCGCCGCGATGGCCGTGCTGCCGTTTCCGGGAGACGTCTCCGACCCGGGTTCCGCGTGGTGGCCGACCTTGCGGGCGCACCCGTTCCTCCACATCGTGGGTCAGGTGCCCCTGCTTCGCGCGCCGTCCGCGCCCACGGCCGCCCTCGTGGCCGGGCAGCCTCCGGAGGCGTCCGGCGACGACCGGACACTGATCCTGACGCCCTCGGACGCGGGGCCGGCCGGTGCGGCGGACTCCCGCGTCGTGGCGGTTGCCGGCGGCGCGATGCAGTTGCTTGCCCTTGAGGGCTTCGTACCGGTACCGCCGAACTGGGCTGGGCCCGAAGCCCGGATTGCCGGCGTGGTGGCGGTCGGCGTGACATGATCGGCTCCCCGCCGCTGTTTTCCCGAATCGCCTACATCGGTTGTGGGCTGATCAACGGTTCCCTGGCCCGTGCCGTGGCGGCCGCCGGTCTGGCGGAACACCAGGTGGCGTTCGCCCGTACCCGGGCGACCCGGGACCGGGTGCGCGAACTCGGAATCGTGAACGCGGTGGCCGACGCGCCGGATCTGGCGGTCAGGGACGCCGACCTCGTGGTCCTCGGCACGCCGGTATCGGCCTGCGCCGCGGTGGCCGAGGCGATCGGCCCGGCGCTTCGGGCCGGAGCGATCGTCACCGATGTCGGGTCGGTGAAGACCGCCGTGATCGGGGCGGTGGCCCCGCATCTTCCCGAGCAGGTGCATTTCGTGCCGGGCCACCCCATTGCCGGTACCGAGAAGTCGGGCCCCGATGCCGGGTTCGCGGAACTGTTTGCGGGCCGGTGGTGCGTTCTGACGCCGACGGAGGCCACGGACGGCGCGGCCGTGGCCAGGGTCCGCAGGTTGTGGGAAGCGGTCGGCATGCAGGTGGACCTGATGGATGCGGAGCGCCATGACCGGGTGCTCGCGATCACGTCGCATGTGCCCCACCTGATCGCGTTCTCCATCGTCGGGACGGTCACGTCCCTCGAGCAGCACCTGCAGACCGAAGTGGCGAAGTATGCGGCGGGCGGGTTTCGCGACTTTACGCGGATCGCGGCCAGCGATCCCAGGATGTGGCGGGATATCTTCCTGAGCAACAAGGATGCCGTGCTGGAGATGGTGGCACGGGCCACCGAGGATCTCGCCGGGTTGCAGCGGCTCATCCGCCACGAGGACGGGGAAGCTCTCGTCGAACTGATCGCCCGGACCCGGGAAGTACGCAAGGGCGTGATCGCCTTCGACCAGGACTAGGCCGGACTTCCGGCGGGGTGTGCACGCAGCCTTCCGTCGGGAAGGACGTTTTCCGGGAATCCCTGGGTCGGGGCCGGGTTGCGGACCTGCGCCGAGGCCTGCGGGTGCCTGGACCCGGAGGAGGGCGGGGCGTGGAACCCCTTCGGAGGTTTCCCTTCCGGCAAGGCGCGGGCCGGCGGCGGGCCGGAGGATCGTTGCGAGGTCGCCGGGCAGGGTCCGAAGCCGGGGCACGGAATGCTCGTCTGCGGTGCGCCTCCTGACGGCTCCGCCTGCTCGCCCTCCCCGGCGCGGCAGGTGGCGCGGCGCGGTCGGGAACTCGATGTGGATGGGAACCGACGGAAACCGGAACGCTCCGTGCCGGGATTTCTTCGATGGTGTGCGTGGGAACATGCTGCGCACCGCACGACCGCGCATCGTCAGGCACGCCCGGCCCGTCATCCCTGAATCCACGGTGATGTCGCGGAAAGCTCGGACGGATCGGCCGGGGCGCCGGTCACGGGGTCGGTCCGGCGGGACCGGATACGCGGCGGACCGCCCGGCCGTCGACGGGTGCGGGGCCTTGCGGTGATCCGGGCAGGAGGGGGGGGGACTCTCGATCCCCTTGCGCCCGATCAGTCCGGACACGACGATGCGGCCGCCCGCGGAGCAGGATGCGGCCGTGCCGGACGGCGGGCATGCCCGGCAACGAGGTCAAGCGCACCTCCCCGGATCTGGAGCTGCAGTGCGGGCTGGCGGATCTCGGGGAGGTCGCCCTGGTTCCGGTGGTCGGCGCCCCGAAGCGGCGCCGGTGGCGGGAGAGGATGGCGACCCATCATCCGCAGGGGTGGACGCGCCGGCCGGGCGCGGTGCTCAACTCCTGGATCGTGTCGCCGCGCCACGGCCGCTCGGGCGGCATCGGGTACTCGGCCGCGAGCTGACGCCAGGCGGCCCGGGATGTCGCCATCGGCGGGTCGACGGCGGCCCGGGTCGCGCATCTGACGCAGGGGGTCCACCCGTACCGCTTTCTCCTGCTCCCCGGCGTTCGGGTCGCCCATCTGGCCTTGCAGGTCCTGGCCCGGTCGACGGCGCGCCTGACCGCCGACCGGGAGGCTGCGCACGGGACGGCGCCGCTGGCGGTCTCCACGTATGTGGGGCCCGAGTACAGCGGCGCCAGCTATTGCGCGGCCGGCTGGACGTGCTGCGCCGACCGGACTTCGGGCCGGCCGCCGGAAGGCCGTGCGACTCCGCCGAAGGCGGTGTGGATCCGTTCCCTGGCCAGGGACTGGCGGGAGGTCCTGTCCCGGGAGCCCGATTGCGCCAGGCCAAGCCCTGGAGAGGGGGAAACCATGACGTAGGTTGAAACCTTTCGTCGCAAGCCTGCGGGTTCGACCCCCGCCCGGCAAAGGTGAGCCCGCCAGCCGGGAGCGAGTGTGGCATGGCGTGCGGTAACGCACGTCGTGAAGCGTACACAGCGGGCGGCGAAGCGTCGCTATGGAGCCTCGTAATCCTCAATGTCGGTGCCTTCATCTTTCGAGCAGTGGGGGCCGCACCGGCGCGCCGCGTGTATGGGCAAGGCGCAATGGACCGTCCGGGGTCCGAGAACGACGCAAAGCCGCGGGAGGGCTTGCCAGGGAACCTGGGAGATCCTGTTTCTGCCCGCAGGTCGAACCTGCGGAGCCGGCTGGCGAAACCCATGAGCCGAAGGCCAGACGGAAACCGGAAGTCGTAGCTCGCTCCTAGTACTGGCGAAGGCGGGGAACCGGGTCCACCGGGTGCCGCTGGAGGGAAGGGGCGTGCTGCAGGAACCGAACCCCTGGAGGGAAACGGTGGAAGAGACACGGAGAACTTCCAACCCGTCAACGGAACGACAGTGGATAGCCGCGCAGGCGAAGAAGAAGCGCGGGGTGATCGATGCGGAGGTGTCGAAGGATTTCGACAGCATCCCGCATCGGGAACTCCGCGCCTTTCTGGACCTGTGGATCAAGGACGGTGTCATCCGTCGCAGGATCAACCCATGGCTGCGGGCGGGCGTCCTGGAGAAGGATGCCCGGCATGCCGACGGCCAAGATCATGCACGGATACGGGACCGCTTGAGCGAACCGGTCCTGTACGGAACCGGATGCCCGAATGCGGGCACGTCCGGATCTGGTGTGCCAGGCGAACTGGCAGAAGACAGGGGGTGAAAGTCCCCTGGAACGAAGGAGTACCCAAACCGCGTTTCTCCGCGAGCCGTGCGTCGGCTCCCGTGAGGGGGCAGGCGAAGCGTCGGCAGCGGTGCGGATGGGTGGGGCTAATGAGCACCGAAAAGACGATGATCCGGGGTGCC
Source organism: Alphaproteobacteria bacterium (assembly GCA_965115815.1). GTDB lineage: Bacteria > Pseudomonadota > Alphaproteobacteria > TMED109 > TMED109 > VXPW01. The sequence continues at coordinate 4,469,425 of OZ220465.1, forward strand.
GAGGTTTTCAGATCGGCCGAAGGCACCATCGCAGGCATCGATTTGGTGAGATGCCGGCGAGCCCCGCGGTGTCCGAGAACCCCTACACGTCCGTACGTCTTCTGTTGGGACCCTGGGAGATCTTCAAGCGGTCCCGCCGGTCGAGGCGGGACCGAGTAGGGAAGGAGAAAACCGAAGCCTAGGACGAACGGTTTGAAGAAGTCGGATGGGGCCGTACGACCTGGGAAGGCGGCGAACAAGGGAGCGTCAGCTCCTGCGGAGTTGCCGGAGGAAAGGGCCCCAACCAAGTAACTACTCACCCCTTGTTGGGGTCGGGTTGGCCATAGTGCTCGTTGAGGATGTCTGCGGCCTTTCCGTCGAGGGCGATGTGGATGGCGACGAGAGGGTTGTAGCCGAGTGCCTCCATGGAGGTGAGGAAGCTGGAGCCTCGGCACCATGCGGTTGCGTGGAGCATGGTGCGGAAACATCCGGACACCTTGATCTTGACCTTGGTCATTCGGATCTTCTGTTCTCCGGCATTGTTGGTGAAGCTGACGTCGGGGTCCTTCATGAAGCGGAGGACGGACGTCTCGTGTTTCACGAGACGTTCATGCAGGTTGTGGGCGTCGGACTTTGCGATGCGTCCCCGGGTTCCTTTCGTCCGTGGCGGGATATCGGGCAACTCCTTGGCGCCTTGGGTGAGGAGGGTGCGGTAGCGCTTGCGCACGGCTCGGCGGTCGGTCTCGTTCAAGGCCTTGGATGCGCTCTGGTTGACCCTGTGGCAGACCCCGCGCAGCAGGCTCTTCATCAATCGTGCCCAGCGGTAGCCGTTGGACTCGACGACGAAGGCCAGTTCGCGCAGCAGGTGGCTGCCGCACAGCTGGTGGCGGCACTGCTCGTAGCCCATGTACGCAGCCCAGCAGTCGTGGACCAGGACGCCCTGGTAGCGCGGGAGGATGCCGATCTCTTCGATCGCCTCCCGACCGCGCTTGCGGTGCGGGAACTTCACGGTCAGGGTCCCGTCGGTGACGACATGGAGCCATTGGGTCTTGCCGGCGACCCGGAATCCGGTCTCATCGACATGCAAGGCCGGGCGTTGCAGGAGATGGGCCACGGCGACCTCCTCCCAGGATGCGAGCGCATCCTGAAAGCGCCGGACATAGCCGAGGCAGGTCGCCTCGGAGAGCCTGATGCCGGAGATCGCGTGCACGAGCGAGACGGCACGGCGCAGGGACAGCATCTGGGCGATCAGCAGGTTGAGGACCAAGGCCTGGATGCGGACACCGTACTGCACGGGACCCGGCATGAGGTCTGGGAACCGGCCCTTGGTCCGGGCCCGGCACTTCGGGCATTCCTTGATCTCGGCGTCGACGCGGCGCTCGACGACTTCGAACACGATGTCGTAGAGGACGCGGCGCTCTCGATCGATGGGGTCGACGTCGTCGAGGTCGGCGCCGCAAGCGTCGCAGGCATCGACGGTGATCGTCTCCTGGACGGTGGTCGTGCGCCGGTGGCCGCCCGTCTGCGGGTTCGGCTTCGGGCCCTTGCCGTGGCTCCCGGTGCGCCGCGCGCTCTCGTCCGGGTCCGTCTGGGACGGCGGCAGACCGGAGTTCCGGCTCGTCTTGCGCGTGGTCTTCTCCAAGAGCACGGCCAGCAGCAGCTGGAGCAGCATCAGCAGGCCGCGGACGAGCGCCTCGCACTCCGGGGAGACCTTGCCTTGCGTGCGGAGATCCTGGAACCGCTTCTGGAAGGCGTCGACCTCCTGGCGCAGGGATGTGCCGGCGACGCTCGTCATCCCGACGCCTCCACCCCCCGGACGGTCGCCCGCACGGGCGGCAACGTCAGGATGCCGTGGCGCTCCAAGGTCTCCAGCATCCCGAGACCGACCCCGACCCTGGAGCCGCCCTTTGCTGTCGTCCCGTGAAGGGGCTCGCAGAGGGTCTTCGCCCGCTCGGTGCGGCGGCAGGGGGAACACCGACCCACGGTCTCCCGAACCTCCGCGATCGGCGGGCGGGTCCGGCGGCGCCCCGAACAGGGGGTCGACTTCAGGTCGATGATTCGCTGGTCCATGGGGATTCCCGCAGCCACGATTCGACGACAGCATGCGAATCGGCGGGCGCTTGTCAAGCGGTGCGTGGACGACCCGCCCATGCACCGAAACGTCACCTCCTATCCAAGGCCTGCCGGTATGGGAACACCGCCGTCACCTCGACGCACCTATCCGAATGCCCTTGCCCCGCCGGGCGATCGACCCGTCGTCGCCTTCGATCCCTACCCGGCCGCCATCCACACCTCCGACGCGGTCCGCCCCAATGGCCCATCTTGGAGAGGGTCCCTCCTAGCAACGTCAAGCGCAGATCTCCGGCGGAGGGGAACGGCAGCCCACGGAACCCGCTCCACCGGACCGCAGGGCGCGGACCCGCGACCTCCGCGCGAGGGGCCCGGTCGCGTTGCGGACCCCTCCCCACAAGGCCGGAACGGGGAGCGGAAGCCGAAGATCGACCCACTTCTTGTCAGCCGAACCCCGTGCATCCGGTCCTTGGCCGCGAGCGAGGGAAAGGGGCACGGAACCATGCCGGATCCGAACCCGTCAGGAAAAACGATTCGTCATCAGTAGGGGGGGGTGAGTAGATACCCAACCAAGAGGAATCCGGGACGCCAAAGCACGCGCCGAACGCAGGGTCGGGCACGCGTGCCACAGGCGGCGGACCGGATCCGGAAAGCTGTAGAGAGGAACCCGAAGGAGCGTCGTACTGCACTCTTTCACCACATCACGCCGGAGGTGCTCCGGTCGGCCTGGCTCGGCCTGAAGAAGGAAGCCGCGGCCGGAGTCGACGGCGTGACGTGGGAGGCCTATGGCGAAGATCTGGACGAGCGTTTGCTCGACTTGCACTCGCGCCTGCATCGTGGAGGAGCGTACCGGGCGTCGCCGGTTCGGCGGGTTGAGATACCCAAGCCGGACGGCGGGACACGACCGCTCGGGATGGCTGCACTGGAGGACAAGATCGTCCAGAAGGCAGTTGTGGATGGGATCCTGACACCGATCTTTGAGGTGGAGTTCCTGGGCTTCAGCTACGGGTTCCGACCGGGCCGAGGGGCGCAGGACGCTCTCGACGCCCTGGCGTTCGGGATCGAGCGGCGCAAGGTCAACTGGATGGTCGATGCAGATATCCGGGCATGCTTCGACACCATCCCGAGGGATGGGTTGATCAAGTTCCTGGAGCACCGCATGGGCGACAGGCGGGTGATCCGTCTGATCCACAAATGGCTGAACGCTGGCGTCAGGACCGACGGATCATGGAGCGACACCGGGGTGGGCTCGCCGCAGGGTGCGATGGTCAGCCCCTGCCTGGCGAACGTGTTCCTGCACTACGGGTTGGATCTGTGGTTTCACAAGGCATGGCGTCCGAAGGTTCCGGGCGGTCAAGCGATCATGGTCCGCTATGCGGACGATATCGTGGTCGGGTTTCAGTACAAGCGGGATGCGGAGCAATACCTTCGCGACGTTCGGGAGAGGCTGGAGCGCTTTGGGCTCGGCCTCCATCCGGACAAAACCCGTCTGGTCGAATTCGGCCGGTTCGCCACGGCGAACCGCCGGAAGCGCGGGGCGGGCAAGCCGGAGGTGTTCGACTTCCTGGGCTTCAGGCACTTCTGCACGAAGACCCGGGCCGGACACTTCAGGCTTGGGCGCAAGCCGATCGCAAAACGGGTCACAAGGACCTTGGCGCGCATCGGGGTGGTGCTTCGCAAACGATGGCAGTACGACCTATGGGAGGTCGGCAAGTGGCTAGGGCGGGTCTGTCAAGGCTGGCTCAACTACTACGCCGTCCCGGGAACGACCCGGTGGCTGCGCACGTTCCGCCAAAGGCTGCAACGCCTATGGATGCGGGCGATACGCCGCCGCTCCCAGCGCCACCGTTTCGACTGGAAGCGGCTGGAGCGCATGACCAAAATTCTTTGGCCGCGCGCAACCATCCGCCACCCATGGCCGGACCAGCGGTTTGCCGTCAAGCACTCGAGGTAGGAGCCGGATGGATTAGCGTCCAAGTCCGGAACTGTGCGGGGGGTGCGCAGCAATGCGCATTCCTACCGTAACGTGTGCCAGGCGAACTGGCAGAAGACAGGGGGTGAAAGTCCCCTGGAACGAAGGAGTACCCAAACCGCGTTTCTCCGCGAGCCGTGCGTCGGCTCCCGTGAGGGGGCAGGCGAAGCGTCGGCAGCGGTGCGGATGGGTGGGGCTAATGAGCACCGAAAAGACGATGATCCGGGGTGCCGAGGTTTTCAGATCGGCCGAAGGCACCATCGCAGGCATCGATTGGGTGAGATGCCGGCGAGCCCCGCGGTGTCCGAGAACCCCTACACGTCCGTACGTCTTCTGTTGGGACCCTGGGAGATCTTCAAGCGGTCCCGCCGGTCGAGGCGGGACCGAGTAGGGAAGGAGAAAACCGAAGCCTAGGACGAACGGTTTGAAGAAGTCGGATGGGGCCGTACGACCTGGGAAGGCGGCGAACCAGGGAGCGTCAGCTCCTGCGGAGTTGCCGGAGGAAAGGGCCCCAACCAAGAGGAATCCGGGACGCCAAAGCACGCGCCGAACGCAGGGTCGGGCACGCGTGCCACAGGCGGCGGACCGGATCCGGAAAGCTGTAGAGAGGAACCCGAAGGAGCGTCGTACTGCACTCTTTCACCACATCACGCCGGAGGTGCTCCGGTCGGCCTGGCTCGGCCTGAAGAAGGAAGCCGCGGCCGGAGTCGACGGCGTGACGTGGGAGGCCTATGGCGAAGATCTGGACGAGCGTTTGCTCGACGTGCACTCGCGCCTGCACCGTGGAGGAGCGTACCGGGCGTCGCCGGTTCGGCGGGTTGAGATACCCAAGCCGGACGGCGGGACACGACCGCTCGGGATTGCTGCACTGGAGGACAAGATCGTCCAGAAGGCAGTTGTGGATGGGATCCTGACACCGATCTTTGAGGTGGAGTTCCTGGGCTTCAGCTACGGGTTCCGACCGGGCCGAGGGGCGCATGACGCTCTCGACGCCCTGGCGTTCGGGATCGAGCGGCGCAAGGTCAACGGGATGGTCGAGGCAGACATCCGGGCATGCTTCGACACCATCCCGAGGGATGGGTTGATCAAGTTCCTGGAGCACCGCATTGGCGACAGGCGGGTGATCCGTCTGATCCACAAATGGCTGAACGCTGGCGTCATGACCGACGGATCATGGAGCGACACCGGGGTGGGCTCGCCGCAGGGTGCGATTGTCAGCCCCTGCCTGGCGAACGTGTTCCTGCACTACGGGTTGGATCTGTGGTTTCACAAGGCATGGCGTCCGAAGGTTCCGGGCGGTCAAGCGATCATGGTCCGCTATGCGGACGATATCGTGGTCGGGTTTCAGTACAAGCGGGATGCGGAGCAATACCTTCGCGACGTTCGGGAGAGGCTGGAGCGCTTTGGGCTCGGCCTCCATCCGGACAAAACCCGTCGGGTCGAGTTCGGCCGGTTCGCCACGGCGAACCGCCGGAAGCGCGGGGCGGGCAAGCCGGAGACGTTCGACTTCTTGGGCTTCAGGCACTTCTGCACGAAGACCCGGGCCGGACACTTCAGGCTTGGGCGCAAGCCGATCGCAAAACGGGTCACAAGGACCTTGACGCGCATCGGGGTGGTGCTTCGCAAACGATGGCACTACGACCTATGGGAGGTCGGCACGTGGCGAGGGCGGGTCGGTCAAGGCGGGCTCAACTACTACGCCGTCCCGGGAGCGACCCGGTGGCTGCGCACGTTCCGCCAAAGGCTGCAACGCCTATGGATGCGGGCGATACGCCGCCGCTCCCAGCGCCACCGTTTCGACTGGAAGCGGCTGGAGCGCATGACCAAAATTCTTTGGCCGCGCGCAACCATCCGCCACCCATGGCCGGACCAGCGGTTTGCCGTCAAGCACTCGAGGTAGGAGCCGGATGGATTAACGTCCATGTCCGGATCTGTGCGGGGGGTGCGCAGCAATGCGCATTCCTACCGTAACGTGTGCCAGGCGAACTGGCAGAAGACAGGGGGTGAGAGTCCCCTGGAACGAAGGAGTAACCAAACCGCGTTTCTCCGCGAGCCGTGCGTCGGTTCCCGCGAGGGGGCAGGCGAAGCGTCGGTAGCGGCGCGGATGGGTGGGGCTAAGGAGCACCGAAAAGACGAGGATCCGGGGTGCCGAGGTTTTCCGATCGGCCGAAGGCACCATCGCAGGCATCGATTGGGTGAGAGGCCGGCGCGCCCCGCGGTGTCCGAGAACCCCTGCACGTCCGTACGTCTTCGGTTGGGACCCTGGGAGATCTTCAAGCGGTCCCGCCGATCGTGGCGGGACCGTGTAGGGAAGGAGAAAACCGAAGCCTAGGACGAACGGCTTGAAGAAGTCGGATGGGGCCGTACGACCTGGGAAGGCGACGAACCAGGGAGCGTCAGCTCCTGCGGAGTGGCTGGAGGAAAGGGCCCCAACCCAGGGGAATTCGGGACGCCAAAGCACGCGCCGAACGCAGGGTCGGGCACGCGTGCCACAGACGGCGGACCGGATCCGGAAAGCCGCAGAGGTTCGACCGGAAGCGACGGGAGCGCAGGACCGAGAGTTCGGGGTCGCGCGCAATCCTCCGCCGCCCATGGCCGGATCCGCGGTTTGCCGTCAAGCACCCGAGGTAGGAGCCGGATGGATTAACGTCCATGTCCGGATCTGCGCGGGGGGTGCGCAGTACTGCGCATTCCTACCGTAACTGGGGGGAGGGGCTCGGCAACGACCCCTCCTACCCGGCACCCTCCATCGGTGCCACGTCGGAGCCCTGGCGGCCCCGGGACACCGACTGGGACGACATCGAGTACGGCCGCAGTTCGCTTCCCGACGGCCGCGCGCGCCAGCGCATGCTGGCGACGGGCCGCGCGTGGGAGAAGGCTCCCGGCGAGCCCCTGCCCGTGATCTTCCCGGCGAAGGCCGCGCGCAAGGCCGCGTATCGGCTGTTGTCGAGCGACAAGGTCCCGATGGAGGACATCCTTGCGCCTCACCGGGAAGCGACGGCCGAACGCTGCTGGCCGGCGCTGGTGGTTCTCGCCCTGCAGGACGCCACCACGCTGGACTCCAGCGGGCACCGCAAGGCGACGGGGCGGGTGAACCCCGGCGGCGAGAGCTCGGGGCCCCGGGAGATCCGCGCCCATGTCACGCTTGTGGTCGCCGAAGGCGGGCGCCCGCTCGGCGTGATCGCCATCCACGTCCCCCGATGTGACAATGCCGGGGCCCGGACGGCGCGACCGGGCCGGAGGGCGCGCGCGGGCGGCCGGGACTCGATCGAGCCTGCCAGCTTGCCGCCGCCTGCCCCGATACCCGCGTGGTCACGGTCGGCGACCGCGATGGCGACATCCGGGAGAAGTTCGAGAAGGTCCGCGCCGCCGGCACCGGACTGTTGGTCGACGTCGACCGGGGCCGGCGGTGCCGGATCGTCGGCCGCGACGGCACCACGCCGGACCTGTGGGACGCCATGGCGGAGCAGCCGGTCCTGGGAACGAAGACGATCCTGCTCCCGATCTGCAGCGACCCGCGCCGCCGGCGCAAGGTCGTCCTCGAGCTTCGCGCTGCCCCGTCGAGCTCCTGCCGCCGAAGGACCGGGACGACCGGCCGCCGATGCCCGTGCTCGCCGTCTCGGTCCGGGAACTCGGCCCGCCCGGGGGCAGCGGGCCGTTGCTCCACCGGGTGCTGCTCACCACCGAGGGTGGGGCCGACCTCGATCACGCCCGGCGCGTCGGGGCCTGGTGCGGGGCGCGCGGAACCCTTGAGGCGTACTTCCGGGTTCTCGGCGCCGGCGCCCGGATCCGGCACCGCAAGCTCGGCGACGCCGACCGCCTGCATCAGTGTCTGGCCTTCGACGCCGGGATCCGCCCCCGACCTCTTGGCAACCCGGAAGAGCAAGATCTGCCAAGCTTCGGGATCCCCATATCGGCGGCACGCCGCCCGGGGAGCCTCCCCCGATGTCCGCACCTCCAGGATCGATTTCGCCTGCGTCGCCGCGCCCCGGCTGCTTTCGGCAACCGGGGAATCTCCGGCCCGGGCGGCGGAACGGCAGGACCGGATTCCCCTTCCTCCCCGCATGGGACCGCAGCACGGAAAACCCGGGCGGATGCGCGGCGGGACGCCTGCAGGATGCAGATCCGGCACGGCCGTTCCGACAGTCCCGCTCTGCCCGCGCGGGCCGTCGCGGGCCCGCGGCCGGCACCCGGAGGCACGGGCGGGGAGGGTCGATGCGATGGCCGGAGTTTCCCTGCCCGCGGGCGACGGCGGTCGGTGGCCGCCGTTGCGGTGCTGTGCATTCTGTTGTTGCATGAGCGGGATTCCGGCTGACCGGATTCGTTCTGCCGGCCCGGGCGCGGCCGGGGCCGGGCTCCGTCAACAAGGGGAAGGACGAGTGCCGGTGACGACGACGGAGAGCAGCAGTTCGAGACGCCGGCGTGAAGGGTCGTCGGTCCATGGGCCGAAGGAGGCATGGTCGGGCCGCGCCGTCGTCTGCGCCCGGATCGGTGTGCGTCGGTCTCGGGCAGGAGGATCGGCCGCCGTGAATCCGCGGAAACGGGACAGCATGCATGGGTAGCGTGCCGCGCGCACGAACACCGGCAGACATGCGCATCCCGGGGCTCCGTTGCCTGTCCCTCGACCTGGAAGTCGGCAAGGGTGACGGCCGCATTCGGGCCCTGGGCGCCGTCCGGTCCGATACCGGTCGCCGCTTGGCACACTCCGGCGCCGGCCTCGCGGCGGCACTGGTCGACCTGGATCGTCTGGCCGACGGCGCATCCTGCGTCCTGGGGCACAACCTGATCGCGTTCGACCTGCCCCACCTGGCCGCCGCCGGGCCGGACCTGAAGCTGCTGAAGCTGCCGGTCGTCGATACCCTGCGGCTCAGCCCGCTGGCCTTTCCCCGCAATCCCTACCATCATCTGGTCAAGCACTACCAGGACGGCGGTCTCCGGGGCGGCCAGGTCAACGATCCCGCTCTCGACGCGGATCTGGCGCTGCAACTCCTGGAGGCCGAGCTGTGCGCGCTCAGGACGGTGGAACCGGACCTGCGCACCGCTTGGCACTGGTTGTGCACCCCCGATCCGGAAGGGGTCGATCGCGCCCTGAACGAACTGTTTGCCGCCGGCCGCGGGGCGGCTCGACCGACGTGGGCCGAAGCCCGGGCGGCCATGGTCCGGCGGCTGGAAGGCGCCGCCTGTTCGGTCCGGGCCCGCGCGTGCCTGGAGGATCCCGCACGGCACGGGTGGGCGCTCGCCTATGTGCTGGCTTGGCTGTCGGTAGCCGGCGGCAACTCGGTGCTGCCGCCCTGGGTGCTCCGTCAGTTCCCGGAAGCCGGTCGGCGGATTCGGGAACTGCGGGATACCGCCTGCACCGACCCCGACTGCGGCTGGTGCCGCACGCGCCACGATTCCCGCCACGAACTGCGGCGCTGGTTCGGTTTCGACCACTTTCGTCCGGAACCCGCCGACGAGAACGGCCGGCCGCTGCAGCAAGCGATTGTCGAAACCGCGATGGCGGGGCGGCACGTGCTCGGAATCCTGCCGACGGGCACGGGCAAGTCCGTGTGCTATCAGGTTCCGGCGCTCTCGCGGTACGACAAGACCGGCGCGCTGACCGTGGTGGTCTCGCCGCTGGTGGCGCTGATGGCGGATCAGGTCACGGGCCTGGAGAAGCGCGGGATCAGCTGCTGTGTCACGGTCAACGGGCTGCTGTCGATGCCCGAGCGCGCCGATGCGCTGGACCGGATTCGCCTCGGCGATGCGGGCATCGTGCTCATCTCTCCCGAGCAGCTGCGGGGGCGCGCCTTTCGGCGGACGCTCGACCAGCGCGAGATTGGCGCCTGGGTTCTGGACGAAGCGCATTGCCTGTCGCGTTGGGGGCACGACTTTCGCCCCGACTACCGCTACGTGGGCCGGTTCATTCGAGAGCAGGCCAGCCGCGGTCCGGTGCCTCCGGTACTGTGCCTGACCGCCACCGCGAGACCGCCGGTCATTGAGGACATCGAACGGCATTTTCGGGACCGTCTCGGCATTGCACTGACGGTTTTCAACGGCGGTACCGAGCGTACGAACCTGGCCTTCGAGGTCGTGCCGACCTCGACCGAAGCGAAGTTCGCGCACATCCACCAGGTCCTGCTGACGGGTCTGCCGCCGGACGGTCCCGGGGGCGCGATCGTGTACTGCGCGACGCGACGACAAAGCGAGGAAGTCGCCGAGTACCTGCAGTTGAAGGACGTGTCGGCCGGACACTTTCATGCCCGGGTGCCGCCCGACACCAAGCGGGACGTGCAGCAGCGGTTCGTCGACGGCGACCTCCGCGTCATCGCGGCGACCAACGCCTTCGGCATGGGGATCGACAAGCCGGATGTCCGGCTGGTCATCCACGCCGACATTCCCGGTTCGCTGGAGAACTACCTGCAGGAAGCCGGCCGGGCCGGGCGGGATCGCGCGGCGGCGCGCTGCGTGCTGATGTACGCGGTCGACGACGTGGAACGCCAGTTCGGCATGTCGGCGCGCGGACGCCTGACCCGGCGGGAGATCGACGCCGTGCTCCGGGCCCTGCGGCGGCTGGACCGCAAGAAGCGGCTGGGCGGCGAGGTGGTGGCGACGGCGGGCGAAATCCTCGGCGAGGAGGAGGAACACGTCTTCGGGCGGGATTCGTCGACCGACGATACCCGGATGCGTACCGCCGTCGCGTGGCTGGAAGAATCCGAGCTCCTGCGCCGGGAGGAGAACGTCACGAGCGTGTTTCCGTCCTCGCTTCGGGTGCACTCCCTAGCGGAAGCCCGACGGCGGCTGTCCCGAACGACGATGTCCGCCCACTACCGCGGACAGCTTCTGAAGATCGTGGAGGCGCTGTTCGGCGCCGGCCGCGACGAGGGGGTGAGCACCGACGAATTGATGGGCATCTCGGGTTTGGGCCCGGAACGGGTGCGGCACGCCCTGCACGATCTCGAGCGCCTCGGGATCGCGAGCAACGACGTGGCCTTGACGGCGTTCGTGCACGCCGCCGTCGAACGGTCCTCGCGCAAGCGGCTGGTGGAAGCGGCCGAGCTGGAGACCGCCCTGATCGCGCACATGCGCGAAACGGCCCCCGACCTGGGCCGGAATCAGGACTCGCTGCTGAACCTCCGCATGGCCGCGCACGTGCTTCGCGATCAGGGGCTGGCGAATCCCCTGCCGGAGCGGATCTGGCGGATCGTCCGCAGCCTCGCCTGGGACGGCCGCGGCGAGGCCGACGGGGCCGTGGGGAGCCTCTCCGTGCGCAAGCGGGACGCGGAAACCGTGCACGTCAGGCTCCGCCGGGCATGGAGCGCGCTGGAAGAAACCGCCGATCTCCGGCGCACCGCGGCCGCCGGCCTTCTGGAGCACCTGCTCGGTTGTCTGCCGGCGGGAGCACGGGGCACGGATCTGCTGGCCGAGACCACGCTCGGCCGGTTGCGGGAGGTCATCGAGTCCGACATCGAACTGAAGAGCCGGATCCGGAATCCCGACAAGCTGCTGGACCGGGCGCTGCTGTGGCTGCACGAGCAGGAGACGATTCGCCTCAATCGCGGTCTCGTCGTGTTTCGCCCGGCCATGACCCTCCGCCTGCGGCCGGTGCGGCACGGTTTCTCGAGCGCCGATTTCGAGCCTCTTGCCCTCCATTACCAGGGCCAGGTCCTGCAGATTCATGTGATGACCGAGTTCGCCAAGCGCGGTCTGGTGGCGATGAGCGAGGCGCTGCGGCTGGCGATGGACTACTTCTCGCTGCAGGAGAAGGAGTTCCTCGCGCGCTGGCTGCCGGGCCGCGACCGCGAGATCGGCCGCGAGACGACGCCGGAATCCTGGCAGACCATCGTCGGCAGCCTGAAGAACCCGGTGCAGCAGCGCATCGTGGCCGACCCCCGGGAGCAAACCAATGTGCTGGTGCTCGCCGGCCCCGGTTCGGGCAAGACGCGGGTGCTGGTGCACCGGATCGCGTATCTGGTCCGCGTGAAGCGCGCGGACGCCCGGGGAATCCTGGCGCTGGCCTACAACCGGCATGCGGCCGTCGAGATCCGCCTCCGGCTCAAGGAACTGCTCGGCGTCGAGGCCCGACGGGTCACGGTGCTCACGTGTCACGGACTGGCGATGCGCTTGGCCGGCTTCAGCTTCGCCGGATGGGCGGGCCGGCCCGGAAACGAGGACTTCCGCGATGTGCTCCGCCGCGCGATCGCCTTGCTTCGGGGGGAGGACCTGGCGCCGGACGAGGCGGACGCGCGGCGCGAACGATTGCTGGCGGGGTTCCGTTGGATCCTGGTGGACGAATACCAGGATGTGGGGCCGGAGGAATACGGGCTGATCTCGGCTCTGGCCGGACGGACCCTCAAGGACGAGACCGGCAAGCTGGCCCTGTTTGCCGTGGGCGACGACGATCAGAACATCTATGCGTTCAAGGGTGCCTCCGTCGCGTTCATCCGCCGGTTCGAAACGGACTACGACTCGAGGCCCGCCCACCTCACCGAGAACTACCGCTCCAGCGGTCACATCGTGGCCGTGGCCAATGCGGTGATCGAGCCGGCGGACGGACGGATGAAGGTGGGGCACCCGATCCGCGTCGATCGGGCCCGCGCGAAGGATCCGCCCGGCGGCGCATGGGAACAGCGGGATCCGGTGTCGCGGGGGGCGGTGCAGATCCTCGAGGTCGGACGCGATCCGGTCGAGCAGGCGCACGCCGTCCTGACCGAGTGGAGGAGACTCGCCGAATTGGCGCCGGATTGGGACTGGGCCCGGTGCGCGGTGCTGGCGCGGGAGTGGGCCTACCTGATCCCGGTGCGCGCCGTCTGTGAGGCGCACGGGATCCCGGTCCAGATGGCCAACGAGGAGATCCCCGCCTTCTGGTACCTGCGGGAAACCCGATCGCTGGTGGCCTGGCTGCGCGCCCGCGGGTCGCGCGTGGTCGACGGGGCGGCGCTGTCGGGCTGGATCGAGGCGCAGCCGTCCAATCCCTGGCACGACCTGCTGCGGCAGGCGATCCGGGAGCATGCGCTCGAAACCGACGACCTCGAAGTTCCGGTAGATCAGGTCATCGAATGGTTGGCGGAATGGGGCAGGGACATGCGCCGGCGGCAGCGGGGTGTGTTGCTGTCGACCGCGCACCGGGGCAAGGGGCTGGAGTTCGATCATGTCGCCGTGCTGGACGGCAGCTGGGACCGCGTCGGTCGGCAGGAGGATCCGGATGCCCCGCGCCGTCTCTACTACGTGGCCGTCACCCGCGCCCGGCAGACGCTGACGCTCGCCCGGTTCGGCGGTGCGCGGGCACTGCAGGACGCACTGGTCGACCATCCGTCGGTCGTTCGACGCCGACCGGCCCGGCTGCCGCCCGTTCGCGGAACCTACCGGCTCCGGCGCCGGACGGCGTCTCTGGAAGACGTCGATCTCGGCTTCGCCGGGCGGTGCGGGCGGCGGGATCCCGTGCACGGATGGATTGCGGCGCTGACCACCGGCGACGCACTGGCCGTGCGAGTCCGGGAGGACGAACCCTGGCAGCTTCTGGATGCGGGCGGGAGGCGGGTCGGCCGCCTTGCCCGCAGCTTTCGGCCGCCGCCCGGCATGCGGTGCCGACGCTGCACGGTAGCGGCCATCGTCGTCCGAAGCCGCGAGCTGTCGGATCCGCAGTACCGGGGCCGCATTCGGAGCGAGGAATGGGAGGTGGTCATCCCGGAGTTCGTCTTCGAGCCTGTGGCGGATGGCGGTGCGGGGGCCGGGGCGCGTCCTTCGCCGGGCGTCGAGGGCTCCGGTCGACGCTGACCGAAGTCCCTTTCGGATGTGCCCGGGCTTCGTCGGAGCGCGTGGCATGCCTTGCTTCCCGCGCTTGCCGGATCCGTCCTCCAGACGGGCGACGGTTCCGGGTTCTGGTCCTCCTTGGCGCGGCTGACCCTTCCGCTACCGGAAGTGCCGGGCGAACCGGCACCGTTGCGGGCCAGCGGTCGGCGCGGGCTCGGCGCGAGATCCGGGCCCCACGCCACGAATTCGGCGGCGGCTCGGCCCGGGTTCAACGAGAGGTATCCGATACTGGCCCGGAAGCGCCGCAGTCTCGTCCAACACGGGTTGCGCCGGGAGCGCCGGTTGAAGCTGGATTCATTCAGCGGGTGGTGCCTGCGTTTTCGTCCGGACGAAAACGGGAGTCGTGGGCAATCGCGCCCCGGACCGTCGGATGGCGTCCGTTGCCGACTTCGTGGGGACCACGCCTTCCGGGCGGCGAACGACGGGTTCCCGGTCCGGGCATGAAGGACGTTCGATCCGAACCGCCCGCGCGACGTCCCGTCCTCCGTTCGTGCCGGTTGCCCCGGACGTTCATGGCCGGCCCGCCGTCGGACTCCCTGTTACCATCCGGTTCCGCCCGGGCGGCGGACATACAGCGATGACCGACCCATGCGACGCTTGACGACGGTCTTGGCCATGGTCGGGACGCTGGGATGCGGCGCCTGCGGCGAGCCGACACCCTATCAGCCGGCGGTCGGCGGCCACGGCTTCGTCGAGCAGGCACTTGAAGAGAACCGGTACCGCGTCTCGTTCAGCGGCAACCGCCTGACCTCCCGCGATACCGTCGAGAACTACCTGCTGTACCGCGCCGCGGAGATCACCGTCGACGAGGGTTTCGACCATTTTCTCGTCGTCGAACGGGATACGGAACGACACACCGTCTATTTCCCGTCGGTTCCCGTGGCAGGAAGTTTCGGGATCGGCGTGTACGGAGCTGACGGAGGGGGGTTCGGGGGCTTTGCCTCGGGGGGTGCACGATCTTCGGATCGCTATACGTCGTACGCCAACATCGTGATGCGACCCGGCCCGAAATCCGACGGCGACCCCGATGCCTACGATGCCCGGTCCGTACTGCAGCGCCTTGCCCCCTGAGCCCCGTCCTCGGCCCCCCGCCGCGGTGCACACGGCGGTCCCACGCGCGAGGACGCGATGGCGATCCGTCCGCCGGACGAAGACGGGCATACAGCCGTCCGGAAGTGCGACCCCGAGCGGGTCCGAGGAGATTCCCGGGACGGCCGGGCATGTCGCAGGAACGAGGAACCCGCGCTTCGCATCCGCCGGCCGATCGACAGATCCGGATTGCGAACTGCCCGGGCAGGCGTGAAGTGCGCCCTTCGATGCGGCTGGGCGCTGCTTCCGGGCCGGGTTTGCCGCGGGAGGACGCGCTAGGCGTGCTGATCCGATTGTCCGCGGACGGGATGCGCGCTAAGATGTATGTGCGATACTTCTTTATCGTGTTCGGGATGGCCTGCGTCGTTCCGGGTTCGAAGCCGCCGCCCGACACGCTGCGGCGTGGGGGCTGCATCGGACCTTGGACAGGAAGCAGCCACCGAGGGGAGAATGAACGATGATCGATATGAGCAGACGTCAGCTTCTCTGGGCCGGCGGCGGCGCCTTGGGCGCCGCTTCGGGCGTGAACGAGTGGGTCGTGCCGGCTGCGACCGGAGCCGCGGCCGCTGCGGAACTGCAAGACTTGCCGCGGGTCCGGCAGGAGCTTGTGGCTCCGCCGCATGCTCCCGTGCATGAACCGTCGGCATCTGGCGGTCCGAAAATCGTCGAGATCGAGCTCACGGCCATTGAGGACCGGCGGGAGATCGACGACAGCGGGACCGTCATCAATGCGCTCACCTTCAACGGTTCGATCCCGGGGCCGCTGGTGGTCTGTCACGAGGGAGACTACGTCGAACTCACGCTGAAGAATCCCGAGGAGAACATATTCGCCCACAACATCGACTTTCACGCGTCCACGGGCGCGCTCGGCGGAGGGGGCCTCACGCTGGTGCAGCCAGGGGAGCAGGTGGTGCTTCGCTGGAAGGCGACCAAACCGGGCACCTTCATCTATCACTGTGCGCCCGGCGGGCAGATGATTCCCTACCATGTGGTCTCCGGCATGAACGGTGCGGTGCTGGTCCTGCCGAGAGACGGTCTCAAGGATCGCCGCGGAAAGCGCCTCCACTACGACAAGGCCTACTACATCGGGGAGCAGGACTTCTACGTGCCGCGCGACACGGACGGAAACTTCAAGTCGTACGAGTCCCACGCCGACGCCATGGTGGAAACGCTCGAGGTCATGCGGACGCTGCTCCCGTCCCACGTGGTGCTGAACGGCAGGGTGGGCGCGCTCACCGGCGACAACACCATGACCGCCAGGGTCGGCGAATCCGTGCTCTTCGTGCATTCGCAGGCCAATCGGGATTCCCGTCCGCACCTGATCGGCGGGCACGGCGACTATGTCTGGGAGCAGGGGTCCTTCGCCGACCCGCCGGCGGAAGGGCTGGAAACCTGGTTCATCCGTGGCGGTTCCGCCGGTGCGGCCCTCTACACGTTTCGGCAACCGGGCGTGTACGTCTATCTGTCCCACAATCTGATCGAGGCGGTGGAGCTGGGCGCCTTGGCGACGGTGGTCGTCGAGGGCGAGTGGAACGATGACCTGATGACGCAGGTTCAGGCTCCCGGGCCCATCGTCGCCTAGCGTGTCGTCGCAACGCCCGGCCGCTCCCGAGCATCTCGGGGGCGGCCGAACCGGCGGAGCACTGCGCGGACGGAATGGAGGGGGGCGGACCCTGATCATGCACAGACTGCCGGGAATTCGGTTCGGGTGGATCGGCGCAGGGATCGCGGCCGCACTGGCCGGATGGTTATCGGTGGTCCTGTTCGCCGGCCTGCGCGTTGCCGATTCCGCGGTTCCGGACGCGTTCCTGCCGGAGCTGGTCCGGATTCCGCCCGGACGCATGTCGGTTGCGGCGCCCGGGGCGGCGGACGGCGGCAGAATGGAGATTGCGTTCGAACGTCCGTTTTCGATCGGCAAGTTCGAGGTGACCTTCGCGCAGTGGGATTTCTGCTATCGGGCGGGTGCCTGTACCTACTTTCCCGACGATCATGGCTGGGGGCGCGGCGACCGGCCGGTCATCAACGTGAGCTGGGATGATGTCGTTCAGTACCTTCGGTGGCTGTCCGACAGCACGGGCGACCGGTACCGGCTTCCCACGGAACACGAATGGGAGTATGCGGCGCGGGCCGGGGCATACGAGTCGTTGGCGCAACCGCAGCTCTTCTCGGACCGACGGCTGGCCTGGGCTTCGGACTATGCGATCGTGCCCCGGACGACCCGACGCACCGATCCGGTCGGAACCGGCGACGCCAACGCCTTCGGCGTCTTCGGTACCGGGGGAAACGTGTGGGAATGGACCGATTCCTGCTGGCAGCGAACCTATGCGCAGGACGGCGCCCGCGTCTTCCGGGAGAATTGCGGGCTTCGAATCCTCCAAGGCGAGCATCGCAGCTTCATGCAGACCTTCCTTCGGGAAATCGGATCCGGAGGGTGTTCGGTCCGACCCCTGCCCGGCAATTTCGGGTTCCGCGTCCTGCTCGAATCCTAGATTCCGGAGGGCCGGTGACTCCCGGTTTCCGGCACCCTCCGCCCGGATCGGATCAAGCGGCGGCTTCGCGGCAGATCATCGGCACCGGATCCGCGCCCTCGGCCGGCGGAGCGTTTGTGCCGCCGGCCGCCGCGTGCCGGGATGGGCCGCCGGCCCCTGCCCGGGCCGAGAAGATGGCATGCAGTGCCTGTGACGGCACCAGCAGATCCTGCAGCGTGTGCCGGTCCAGAACGTCAAGGAACGCCTTCAGGGCGGACGCCAGCACGTTGGTCAGCACGCACGGGCCGGCGATCGGACAGGTGTTGTGCGCTTCGCCACCGAAGCACTCGACGAGGTGAACGTCGCCTTCGGTTGCTCGAAACACCTCCCCCAGACCGATTTCGGCGGGCGGAATCGCGAGTTCCAGGCCACCGTTCCGGCCGCGCAAGGTCCTGATGAACCCCCGCTGGCCGAGGTGATGCGCCAGCTTCATCAGGTGGTTCTCGGAGATTCCGTAGGCCGCGGCGATTTCGCTGATCGTGCACCTTCGCCCGGCATGCAGCCCCAGATAGATCAGCGTCCGCAACGCGTAGTCGGAATAGCGTTTCAGTTGCATGACGGCATCTCCTGCAGGTGCCCGCTGGAGGGGGCGGCCTCGTGCCGTCTCCGACCGGAAGGTCTGCGTCAGGAACGCAGGGCGGCGGGCGGGGCCGACCCCGGAGTTTCCCGGCAGCGCCCGAGCCGCCCGATCCGGCGGGGCTCGGCCGGAACTCGACCGCCGTTGCCGGTTTCTCCGGCAACGCGGGCCGGCATTGTCCTACGCCCTCCTGTCCGCCGCAAGCGCCGGCGTGGTCCGCCCCGTCCCGGGTACCGGACCGGCTTTCGGGCACGGTGCCGGCTGCGCTGCGGATTGCACGGGAATCCGGTGCGTGACATTATCCGGATCCGGTTCCCGGGAACATCATCGGAAGGTGCGTCATGCTGACTGCCGAACAAGTGGCCCGGTATCACGAAGACGGCTACGTGATCCCCGATTATCGTGTTCCGGAATCCGATCTTGCCGATATTCGTGTGCATCACGACCGATTGATCGCACGCCATCCCGAGTTCCGGAACTACTGCCCGGCGCTCCTTGCGTACGACCTCGCTTTCCTGAACCAGGCAAGAAATCCGGAAATCCTGGACCTGGTGGAGCAGGTGCTCGGCCCGAATCTTGCCCTGTGGAACTCCAGTTTCTTTGCGAAACCGGCCCGGGACGGGTACGAGACACCGTGGCATCAGGATGGGGAGTACTGGCCGCTTCGACCGCTGGCAACCTGCACGGTATGGATTGCCGTGGACCCGTCGAATGCCGACAACGGATGCCTGCAGGTCATCCGGGGAAGCCACAGGACGAGGAGCCTCCGCCCGCATCACACGAACGCGAATCCCGAACTGACCCTGCATCAGGAAATCGACGACAGCGAACTGGACCTGAACGAAGCCGTCGACCTGGAACTGGAAGCCGGCCAGATTTCCCTGCATGACGTGTATCTGACCCACGGATCCCGGCCCAACCGGTCCGCCCGGCCGCGCCGCGGCATGACGCTCCGCTACATGCCGACCAGCACGGTGTTCGACCGGAGCCTCGCCCGCCGCCTCGCCGACAGGAAAGGCGTGATGGACCATACGAAGCGCACGGTATTTCTGGTTCGCGGGATCGATGAGTCGGGCGAGAACGACTTTCGGCTCCGTCTCTAGCAGTTCCATCGCGTTGACTTTGCGGCTTCGGGCTGGAAGTGTTTCGTGTCGGCATTCGTGGGAATCTGGGGCTGTGCGGGCCTCCCTCACCCATCCCACGGAAGCCGACACCGAACGGACCGGCACCCACACCCCCTGCGGGACCGGACGGATCCGGCCTGCGGAACCCGGGCATGGTTGCAGGTCTTCGGTACAGGGACCGGAGCGGATCTTGGCCAACCGTCAGAGTTGGTCCTTGAACTCTTGGTTCCCGGCCTCGGGATACCATGCATGGGACACGCTCGGACCATTCTCGCAGAGCACATAAGGATGACGGGTGCGATATGCAACAAGAAACCGGGCAAACGTGGGTGTTACTCTTCATGAATCCCGACGAAAAGAACCCTATCGTACTTTAGAAACAAGCGATCAGGGCAGGAATATCTACTGAACGATCCTTTTTTGCCTGTCAATCAATGATGCAGTGTTACTAGATCGAGAAGGTGAATCGGCCGGCGAAATCCATCGTCAGCACACCTTGGCAGATGATGTCCCGACCGATGAGCACCTGAAACGGTGCCTGACCCGGATCGAATTCACACACGTGGAGGCTCGGGACCGCGATGGACTGTGGACCGAAGCTCAGCATGAGGTCGACGTGATAGGCATTGACCGGATTCGAGCCGGTAGCACCCTGAACCGTGACCTTTCCGCGAGGTCGAAGCTCGAGATGTGCTGCCAGTGCCGGAGAGATGCTGGTCCGTGATGCGCCGGTATCGACCAGTGCTTGCGTACCGGCACCGGTAAGCGGGTTGGGTGGGGCGCTGGGAGTCGTCCGCTGCCGGGCAGCCTCGGCGCTCCCGCCCGGCAAGATCCCCACCTGCAGCAAAATTCCGACCTTGGCGTCGTAGGTGCCGCTAATACACGGCATGCGAGAACCAGCCCAGATCCACGATTTCGGCCGTTACCTGTTGCACCGAGAACAGATCGTCCTCGTACATCGTGTGGCCCGCAACATGGGCGTCTCGCAGGGTGTCGAAAAATCCGACACATTTCCCATGCCGCATCAAGGCCCAGCGATTCTGCTCCGTACCCAGCAGATCCGGGAGCATCGTCCGGAACGCCTTGAAGTTGGCGTCCACTTCCGCTTGGTACTTCTCGTCCATAGGCTGGATTCTACTCGCGTACATCATCGTGGCAAGCCGCTCATGGTTGTGAGCACGGCGGTTGGCGCGGATCACGCCGGTGCTTCTTTCGGCGCGAGCCGTGGTGAGGTGGAATCCCTCAAGAGGGGTCTACTCGATGTACGAGGGAAGGTGCACGGTGCCCCCTAATGGTCCACCGACATTGCATGAGCGGCCGGTGCCGCCGGTAGGTCCGTGTCCATCCGTGTCGACGTCCGTGGGAACCCGGGCTGTTTGCCGACGTCTGCACGGATCTTCTGCAGATCCGGTATCGAACGAGCGGGCATCGGTGGTCCGCAACGAATCGGGCACGGGTCTGAGCAGCGGGAGTCACGCATATCTGCAACCGCCCATCCCATGATGTCGGGTGGCTGGTGCATGGCACGGTGCACGACTGTTTCCGCTCCGCACGGTTTCGTGCCCCCTCGTTCCGGCTGGCGCACGGATGCCGATTCCGGAGCCCTGGCCGGTTCGGCAGCGACCGCTCGGATCCGGCGTACGGTCCGCGGTGATGCGCGCGGTCCCCGCAGAATCCGGTTACGTGGACCGGCCGTTGACCGGTTCGACGTACACGGCGTCCGTCATCCAGCAGTCCACGTAGGGAGACTCGGACTGCAGCGAGAGATGGAACCAGTACGCGACGCTCGTCGTATGGTCGGTCAGAACCACCCGTTGCCGCGCTTTCGTGCCGCGCTCTTCCACCGGACCGAAGTCTGCCGCAAGGTATTCGGTCATGAGCGCGTAGGGGCCGTTGCGAATCATGCCGATGAAGCGCGGCAGGGGTCCGGTCCGGGCGCGGTTGGCGGGAGAGGCAAAACGAAAGG
Organism: Alphaproteobacteria bacterium; assembly: GCA_965115815.1. Classification (GTDB taxonomy): domain Bacteria; phylum Pseudomonadota; class Alphaproteobacteria; order TMED109; family TMED109; genus VXPW01. The sequence continues at coordinate 4,490,522 of OZ220465.1, forward strand.
CGATTTCGAAACCGCCGTTGCGGCCTTCGCCACGGCGGAGCGCCTCCAGCTGGATCCGGACGACCTCTCCGGGCGACAACGCCGGCACCGGTGCGGGTCCGTCGCTCCGCGCGTTCGGGCTCCCGGGGTCGGCCCCCTGACCGGCGACGGCGGCTAGGAGCACGGCACCCCAGACGAAACCGGCCCGCAGATTTCGGCCGCCCGGACGGGTCACCGCCGGTGCTCCCGCTGCCCGGGCCTTACCGGCCGACCGGCCAGCCGCGTGCCGGATTCGGGTGCCGGGACGCAGGTCCGGCGGCGGCCGCTCCGCAATCCGCAGAGATCCGAGGGACGGTCGCCGCCGGGGGCCGGGAGAGCGAGCAGCATCAGACTCCGGCAGCGGGTCCGGAGTCGCCGAACGATACCGACTCGCCGCACCCGCACCGGGCCACCTCGTTCGGATTTTCGAACGTGAACCGCGACTGCAGGACGGTTTCCTCCCAGCCGATCCGGCTGCCCGCGAGAAACAGCACGGCGGCCGGATCGACGAACAGCCGGACTCCGCGGTCTTCCACGACCTCGTCCGTCGGGCGAACCTCGCTGGCGTACTCGATGTCGTAGGCCATGCCGGAACAGCCGCCGGATTTGAGCGCGATGCGCAGGCCCGCCGTGCCGCTCCCGCGGGCGGCAATCATGGTCCGGGCCCGCTCGGCGGCGGCCTCGGTGAGAGTCAGGAGCTTCGGTGCGTTGCTCATCGCGGTTTCTCTAGAAGTAGCCCAGTTCGAGGCGGGCCGCCTCGCTCATGCGGTCCGGAGTCCAAGGCGGTTCCCAGACGATCTCGACCCGCACGTCGCCGACGCCCGGGACTTCGCGCACGGCCGCTTCGACCCGGCCGGGGATGTACTGGGCCTCCGGACAGTGCGGCGTCGTCAGCGTCATCGTGACCTCGACATCGGCGCCGTTCCGGATCGCCACGTCGTACACCAGCCCGAGTTCCCAGATGCTGACCGGAATTTCGGGATCGTAGACCGTATCGATGGCGGCCACCACGTTCGGGCGCAGCGTTTCTGCGCGTTCCTCCGGCGTGACCGTACCGGGCGGGGGCGGGGAAGCGTCAGTCATCGCCTTCGGTCCGGACCGTTTCCGATTCGTGGTTCAGCGCGGCCTGCAACGTGTGAAACGGCAGCGTGGCGCACTTCACCCGCATCGGGAACTCGCGCACGCCGGCCAGCACCTCGAGCTTGTCGAGACCTTCGACCGCCGGATCCGGACCGGTCACCATGTCCTGAAACCGGCGGCAGAGATCCTCCGTTTCGGCGACGGTCCTGCCTTTCAGCATCTCGGACATGAGGGAGGCGGCCGCCATCGTGATCGCGCAGCCCCGAGCATCGAACGACACATCGGCGATCCGCCCGTCCTCGACCCGGACGTCCAGCGTGATCATGTCGCCGCAGAGCGGGTTGTGTCCCTTGGCGGTGCCGCAGGGAGGGGCCAGCCGGCCGGCGTTCCGGGGGTTCCGGCTGTGGTCGAGAATCACTTCCTGGTAGAGGTCACGGAGATCGATCACGGCAGAAACAGCTCCTTCACCCGCCCGAGCCCCTCCGTCAGGGCGTCGAGATCGGCACCGTGTGTGTAGACGCCGAGCGAGGCGCGGATGGTGGCGGGCACCCCGAAGTGCCGCATGGCGGGCTGCGCGCAGTGGTGCCCGACCCGCACGGCGACCCCCTCCCGGTCAAGCACGGTTCCGACATCGTGCGGGTGCACGCCATCGAACACGAACGAAATCGAGCCGGCGCGCTCGCGGGGGGTGCCGATCAGGCGCACGCCGTCGACGGCCTGCAGGCGGTCGACCCCGTACTGCAGGATCCGTTCCTCGTGCTGCCGAATGGCATCGCTTCCCAGAGACTGCACGTAGTCGACCGCGGCGGCCAGTCCCACCGCACCCGCGATGTTCGGTGTGCCCGCCTCGTAGCGGGCCGGTGGCGGCGCGTACGTCGTGCGCCCGAACGTCACTTCCTCGATCATGGAGCCGCCGCCCTGCCAGGGCGGGAGCGAGGCCAGCAGGTCGTACCGGCCGTAGAGCACCCCGATTCCCGAGGGCCCGTACAGCTTGTGACCGGAAAACGTGTAGAAGTCGCAGGCCAGATCCCGCACGTCGACCGCGGCATGCGGGACGGCCTGACAGCCGTCCACCAAGGTCAGAATGCCGCGCGCGCGGGCCCGATGGCAGATTTCCCGGGCCGGCAGCACGGTGCCGGTCGTGTTGGAGACGTGCGAAAACGCGATCATCCGGGTCCGGTCGCCCACTTCCCGGAACACCGCGTCGACATCGACGTTGCCCTCTGCGTCCGCAGCGGCCGCGCGGATGCGGATCCCGGTCGCCTCGCGCATCAGCTGCCAGGGCACGATGTTGGAATGATGTTCGAGCACCGTGAGGACGATTTCGTCGTCGGGCTCGAGGCGGCCGCTCCGGCCCAAGCTGCCGGCGACCAGGTTGATGGCCTCGGTCGCGCCCCGGGCAAACACGATTTCCTCGCTCCGGTGCGCGTTGAGAAAGCGTCGCATGACTTCCCGCGCCGCTTCGTACCGATCCGTGGCCTGCGCCGAGAGCCGATAGACCCCCCGGTGCACGTTGGCATATTCGGACTCGTAGAAATCCCGAAGCGAATCGAGGACCACGCGGGGCTTCTGCGCGCTCGCGGCGCTGTCGAGAAAGGCGAGCGGCCGCCCGTGCATGGGCCGCGCGAGGATCGGGAAATCGGCCCGGGCGGCCAGGATTTCCGGAAGCGGTCCGGCGGTCGCGTTCACGCTGCGGGACGCCCCAGCATCTGCAGCCGTCCGCGCACCCGGCGCCGGATCCCGGCGCGCACGCCGGTGTGGGCAATGCGGTCGGTCACCGCCCCGGCGAGCGCCTCCATCAGCACAGCCATCGCGACGGGTTCGGGCAGCCCGCGGGAGCGCAGATAGAAGAGGGCGTCGGCATCGAGCCGGCCGGTCGCCGACGCATGGCTGCAGGTCACGTCGTCGGTGAGAATTTCGAGTTCCGGCTTGCTTTCGGCCCGGGCGCCGGCGGTGAGCAGCAGGTTCCGGTTGTCAAGCGCCGCGCTGGTTCGTGCAGCCCTCGGCAGCACCCGGATTCGTCCCTGGAAGGCGCCGCGGGCCGTGCCGCCGAAGATTCCCCGCCAGCACTGCCGGCTGGCCCCGTCGGTGGCGCGGTGGTCGATCCGGGTCAGCGCGTCGACATGGGCGGAATCCTGCGCGCAGCACAGTCCGTTGATTTCGCCGTCGGCGCCGGCTTCCTCGAAGACCAGGCGGGTTTCGGTGCGGACCGCGTGGTCCTGTCCGCCCAGCACGAAGCCGGAGTAGGCGGCCCCCGCCCGGAGCCGGGCATGCGCAACCTCGATGTGGACCGCGTTCGCCGGCGCTCCGCCCGCCCGGACATGTTCGAGGCGGGCTTCGGGTCCGGCCGCGATTTCGGTAACATGATTGGACCAGATGTGGCGCCCGCCGCCGTGGTGGTGCTCGATCACGCAGGCCCGCGCTCCGGCGCCCAGGGCGATGAGGGTGCGCAGGTGACAGGCGCCCGAAGTCGCGGTCCGGCGGACGACATGGACGACCTCGACCGGATCCGCGAGTGCGACCCCGTCCGGGATCAGCAGCACCGCACCGTCGCGGGCGAGCGCCGTGTTGAGCGCCACCAGCGCCTGGGGCCGGCGGTCGGTGACCAGCGACAGCCGCTCCTCGGCAAACGCCTCCGGATCGCCGATCAGCGTCCGCACGGCCGCGGGGTCTTCGGTCAGCAGCGTGCCCAGGGTCGTCAGCCGGACCCCGGCCGGCAGGTCGCCCGTCTCCGAACGCGCGGCGCAGAACCGGCCGTTCACGAAGACCAGCCGGTGCCGCGGCCCGGCAAACGGCGACGCCGCGACGGCCGCCGGTTCGCCGGCGTCCGGCGCCAGCGGCGCGAACCGCTGGCGGGTGAGCGCCGCGGTCGGCCCCGACCGCCATTCCTCGACCGTGGGCCCGGGCGGACCGTCCTCCTCGAACTGGCGGAACGCCCGGGCCCGGAGCGCATCGACCCAAGGCGTGCCGGCTCCCGGCAAGGCACCGCGGCACTCGGCGAACGCCGTTCGCTGCCCGTCCAGCCAGGTTGCGTTCACGGCGTCAGGCCGCCTGGAAGGCTGCATAGCCGGCCCGCTCCAGTTCCGCGGCCAAGCTGCGGTCGCCGGTGCGGGCGATCCGCCCGTCCGCGAGGACATGGACCGTATCCGGTACCACGTGATCGAGCAGCCGCTGATAGTGGGTGATCACGACCAGGGCCCGCCGCCCGCCGCGCATCGCGTTCACGCCGGCCGCCACGACCTGCAGGGCATCGATGTCGAGGCCGGAATCGGTTTCGTCGAGAATGGCGAGTCGGGGTTCCAGCATCGCCATCTGGAAGATCTCGTTCCGCTTCTTCTCGCCGCCCGAGAAGCCGGCGTTGACATCGCGCCGGAGGAACGTTTCGTCCATCTTGAGCCGCCCGAGCACCTCGCGGGCGCGCTTCAGGAAGTCGATCGCGTCCATCGGGGCCTCGCCGCGCGCCTTCCGCTGGGCGTTGAGCGCCGTGCGGGCGAACGTGGCATTGACGACGCCGGGAATCTCGACCGGGTACTGGAACGCCATGAAGACGCCGGCCGCGGCGCGTTCCTCGGGCGACAGGCCCAGGAGATCCTGCTCGTCATAGCGGACGCTGCCGCTGGTGACCTCGTAGCCGTCCCGGCCGGCCAGCACGTTGGACAACGTGGACTTGCCCGATCCGTTCGGCCCCATGATGGCGGCGACCTCGCCGGCGGCGACGGTGAGGTCGAGGCCCTTGAGCACGGCCTTGCCGGCCACGCTGGCCCGGAGGCCGCGGATCGCGAGCACGGGATCCGTCATCCGACCGCGCCTTCCAGACTGATGCCGAGCAGCTTCTGCGCCTCGACCGCGAACTCCATGGGAAGCTGCTGCAGCACCTCGCGGCAGAAACCGTTCACGATCAGCGACACCGCCTCCTCCGCATCCAGCCCGCGCTGGCGGCAGTAGAAGAGCTGCTCGTCGCTGATCCGGGAGGTCGTGGCCTCGTGCGCGACTTCGGCGCCGGGATGCCGGACGTCGATGTAGGGCACGGTGTGCCCTCCGCAGGCGTCGCCGATCAGGAGCGAATCGCACTGGGTGAAGTTGCGTGCGCCGTCGGCCCCCGGCTGCATGCGTACCAACCCGCGGTAGGTCTGCTGCCCGTGCGCGGCCGAGATGCCCTTGGAGATGATGGTGCTGCGCGTGTCGCGGCCGATGTGGATCATCTTGGTGCCGGTGTCGGCCTGCTGGCGGAGGTTCGAAATCGCCACCGAATAGAATTCGCCGGTCGAGCGGTCGCCCTGCAGGAGCACGCTCGGGTACTTCCAGGTGATGGCCGAGCCGGTTTCCACCTGGGTCCACGAAATCTTGGAATCGGCGCCGCGGCAGGCGCCGCGCTTGGTGACGAAGTTGTAGATGCCGCCCGTGCCCTCGGCATCGCCCGGGTACCAGTTCTGGACGGTGGAGTACTTGATCTCGGCGCCCTCCAGGGCGATCAGTTCGACCACGGCGGCATGCAGCTGGTGTTCGTCGCGCTGCGGGGCCGTGCACCCTTCGAGATACGAAACCCGACTCCCTTCATCGGCGATGATGAGGGTGCGTTCGAACTGGCCGGTGCCGCGGGCATTGATCCGGAAATAGGTGCTCAGTTCCATCGGGCAGTGCACGCCCTTGGGCACGTAGACGAACGATCCGTCGCTGAAGACGGCCGAATTGAGCGCCGCGTAGAAGTTGTCGCCCTGGGGCACCACGCTGCCGAGGTACTTCCGGACCAGGTCGGGATGGGTCCGGACCGCCTCCGAAATCGGGCAGAAGATGACCCCCATTCCTGCGAGCTTGTCCTGGAAGGTGGTGGCGACCGAGACGCTGTCGAAGACGGCATCGACGGCCACGTTCCCGGCCCCGGCGACCCCGGCGAGGACTTCCTGCTCCCGGAGCGGGATGCCAAGCTTTTCGTAGGTCCGGAGCAGTTCGGGGTCGACCTCGTCGAGGCTGGCCGGACCGTCGCCCTCGCGCCGGGGAGCGGCGTAGTAGCAGGCGTCCTGGAAGTCGATCTTCGGAAACCGGACGTTGGCCCAGCGGGGTTCGCGATCCTCGAGTCCGAGCCACGTCCGAAAGGCCTTGAGGCGCCATGCGAGCAGCCACTCCGGCTCCTCCTTCTTGGCCGAGATGAAGCGGACGGTATCCTCGTTGAGGCCCGCGGGAGCCCGCTCGGTCTCGATCTCGGTGACGAACCCGTAGCGGTACTCGCCGGTCCGCTCGACGGTCTCGATGGTGTCGCGCAGCGGGGTCACGCGACCAGCTCCGCAACCGGGGCCGCGCGCGGGGCGGGGGACGGAACCCCGGCCCAGTCGCTGTTCAGATCCTCGAGCGATATGCCCTCCAGCGTTGAACGAACCGCATCGTTGATGCGTTGCCAGTTGGCCGCCGAGGGACAAATTCCGATGAGATCGCAGGCACCGTCCCCTTCCGCGCAGACGGTCAGCGCGACCGGACCGTCGAGGGCCTCAACGACGGCTCCCACCGAGATGCGGGAGGCCGGCAGCGCGCTCCGGTAGCCGCCGCCCGGGCCGCGCTGCGACACGACGAGGCCGACCCGCGTCAGGGCGGCGAGGACCTTGGTCACGGTCGGCGGCGGCAGACGGGTTGCGCGGGCCAGTGCGGCTGCGGTGAAGGTACGGGCGGGCTCGCGGGACATGCGTCCGGCCAACAGGACGGCATAGTCCGCGAGCCGACTGACGCGGAGCATGGGATCCTCCTCCCCTCCGGTGACGGCTCGACGGGACCATATGTAGCAATCCAGACCATTCGGGTCAACTATTCGGGCCCGGCCTGTGCTATAAGGCCGTCCATCGCGATGCCACGCATCGGGCCTTCCGGGGCCTGAAGTGCGCGTTCCGGCAAGCGGCGGGGGTGCGGATGGGGGAACTCCGCGTCTCGCCGCTCTCCGTACGCGGCGCTAGGGCCCTGCATCCGCCGCCGCCGAGGGGGCGACGAGGAGCTTGTTTCATCTCATGCACATGCGCACTTTCCTGTTGGCGGTCCTGGCCGCTGCGGTCACCGCCACGTCCACGGTGTGGGCCGATACCACCGACTCCCGCTGGGCGACCGAAGTCGTGGTTGCGAAGTCCGGCGACCACTGCGTCGACGACCCCAACTGCATGAATCGCTTCCACCCGGCGATCCCGCCCGTCGCCCGGGCGAATCCGGGCGACCTCATCACGATCGAAACCCGGGACGCGCTCGATTCCGATCTGACCGTGGATTCGATTGCCGACGACCTGGCGGCGGTCGACCTCAATCTCGTGCACCCCATGACCGGACCGATCCACATCACCGGTGCCGAGCGCGGCGATGCGCTCGAGGTGGAACTGCTCGCGATCGCTCCCGACCAGTACGGCTACACGCTGATCGTCCCCGGTTTCGGGTTTCTGCGCGATCTGTACACCGAGCCCTACATCGTGAACTGGAAGCTCACGCCGCGGGGAGCGGTGTCCGACCAGATGCCGGGCGTGACGGTGCCGTACGAGGCCTTCCCCGGTTCGATCGGCGTGCTGCCGGGCGAGCCGGAAGTCCAGGCTTGGAAAGCCCGCGAGGCCGCGCTGGCAGAGGCCGGCGGGATCGCGCTGGCGCCGCAGCCGGTCGGCGCGATTCCGGCGGCGGTGTGCGGGCCGGAAGGCAGCCACGGTGCGGACTGCCTGCGGACGATTCCGCCCCGCGAAAACGGCGGCAACATGGACGTCCAGCAGATGCAGGTGGGGACGAAGATCACCTTCCCTTGCTTCGTGGACGGCTGCGGCCTGTTTGCGGGAGACGTGCACTACGCCCAAGGGGACGGAGAGGTCTCCGGCACGGCCATCGAGATCGGGGCCGTGGTGACCGTGCGGACCCGCGTCATCAAGGGCGGCGGCGCCGGCATGGTGGCGCCGCAGGTCTCGGGGAACGACGAAATCCGCGACATCGAGCCCACCCGGTTCCACCAGACGATCGGCCTGCCGCTCAAGGAGGCGGGCGAGGTGCCGATCTACGTGACCTATCTCGACTCGCAGAAGATCGGACCGCTCGAGAACCTGAGCGAGGATCTGACTCTCGCCGCCCGGCATGCCCTGATCCAGATGATCGACTACATCCAGTCGGAGCACGGGTTGACGAGCGAACAGGCCTACATCCTCGCGAGCGTGGCCGTCGACCTCCGGGTCGGGCAGGTGGTGGACGTGCCGAACTACGTGGTCACCGCGGTCCTGAACCTTGACGTATTCGACAAGTACCGGAACTGAGGTCCTCGGCGCCCGGGGATCGCCCGCCACGCGGCGGGCGGTCCTTGGCGCTCTGGTCGCCGCCAGTCTCCTCGGGCCCCTCCCGGCCCCGGCCCACACGCCCTACCGGCAGTGGAAGGTCTACCGCCAGCGGCACTTGGTGATCGGCGCGTCGCAGGAGGATGCGGACAGCTATCCCAAGGCGAAGGCCATCCAGGGCTTTCTCGACCGGCAGCTGCCGGAAGCTCGTGCGCGGGTGGCGCGGGCGCGCACCCGGAAGCGTCTGGCGGATCTGCTGGCCACCGATCAACTGAAGGTGGTCCTGCTGTCGGTGGCGGATGCTGCGGCACTGATGCGGGGGCAGGCTCCTTTTGATGCCCCGGTCCCGGACCTCGGCGTCTTGGCCCGGTTCGGAAATCACGTGCTGTGCGTCCGGGAGTCCTTTCCCGCGGCGCACGCATGGCTCCTGTCGCGCACGCTTGCGGAGTTCCCGGGGGCGGCGGTGCCGTCCGAACCGGTGGTGCCGGTGCACCAGGGATCCCGGGCGGCGGCGGCCGGCCAACCGGCACCGGAGAGTCCGGTCGATCCGGAACTTCAGATGGATCCTGGTCCGGGGGCAGAGGTTCCGCATCGCCATTGATCGCTGCGCCGCCGGGCAGAACGTAGCCGCGGCATGACGTGGTGCCCGTGCGCAGGGGATTCGCTTCCTCCGTGCATTCCGTCCCGCGGTCGCGGGCGGCCTCCAGCAGTCTTTTCCCGATCGGATCAAGGCATCGTATCGACGTGCAATCGGAGAACGCAGCGGACCCAGGCATCTCGGTACGGACCAGTGCAGCCGTCAGCCGGAACCGAACGGATCCGCCGGCGACTCAATGCGCCGCCGGATCATCCTCCCGTGCCGAACGGTTGGTTCCAGGCAGCCGTGGACGAGCATGATCGACACGTCGATTCTCGGTGACCGATCTGGACTGGCGGGGCATCGATCCTCTTGGCCGACGGCGTGAAAGAGTGTTCTTTTACTGTCTTTCCGGGGTATCTACTCACCCCCCCCCTACTGATGACGAATCGTTTTTCCTGACGGGTTCGGATCCGGCATGGTTCCGTGCCCCTTTCCCTCGCTCGCGGCCGAGGACCGGATGCACGGGGTTCGGCTGACAAGAAGTGGGTCGATCTTCGGCTTCCGCTCCCCGTTCCGGCCTTGTGGGGAGGGGTTCGCAACGCGCCCGGGCCCCTCGCGCGGATGTCGCGGGTCCGCGCCCTGCGGTCCGGTGGAGCGGGTTCCGTGGGCTGCCGCTCTCCACCGCCGGAGATCTGTGCTTGACGTTGCAGGCGGGGCACTCTCCAAGATGGGCCATCAGGGCGGACCGCGTCGGAGGTGTGGATGGCGGCCGGGTAGGGCTCGAAGGCGACGACGGGTCGATCGCCCGGCGGGGCAAGGGCATTCGGATAGGTGCGTCGAGGTGACGGCGGTGTTCCCATACCGGCAAGCCTTGGATAGGAGGTGACGTTTCGGTGCGTGGGCGGGTCGTCCACGCACCGCTTGACCAGCGCCCGCCGATTCGCATGCTGTCGTCGAATCGTGGCTGCGGGAATCCCCATGGACCCGCGAATCATCGACCTGAAGTCGGCCCCCTTTTCGGGCCGCCGCCGGACCCGCCCGCCGATCGCGGAGGTTCGGGAGACCGTGGGTCGGTGTTCCCCCTGCCGCCGCACCGAGCGGGCGAAGACCCTCTGCGAGCCCCTTCACGGGACGACCGCGAAGGGCGGCTCCAGGGTCGGGGCCGGCCTCGGGATGCTGGAGACCTTGGAGCGCCACGGCATCCGGACGTGGCCGCCCGTGCGCGAGGACCCCGTCCGCGACCGGGCCGCTGCCCCGGTCTGGACCTCGGCCTCCGACCCGCAGCCGGAGATCGTGGCTCCGCGGTCGGAACTGCGCCTGCTTCGCGTCGAGCCGGTCCCCGACCCCGAGGGGCGGCAGCTGGGGAACGCCTTTGTCGACCGGCACCACAAGATGGGCCATCGGGGTGGATCGCGTCGGAGGTGTGGATGGCGGCAGGGTAGGGATCGAAGGCGACGACGGGTCGGAGCCCGGCGGTCGTCGCGGCCCAGCCGCCGCAGGACGTGTACCTGTAGGCGTTCCTTGGGGGCGGCGCGGCGCTACCGGACGATGCCCGAAGGCGAGCGGTTCGCCGTGCGGGCGACCGTCCGGGGGGGTGGAGGCGTTGGGATGACGAGCGTCGCCGGCACCTCCCTGCGCCAAGAGGTCGACGCCTTCCAGAAGCGGTTCCAGGATCTCCGCACGCAAGGCACGGCCCCCCCGGAGTGCGAGGCGCTCGTCCGCGGCCTGCGGATGCTGCTACAGCTGCTGCTGGCCGTGCTCCTGGAGAAGACCACGCGCACGACGAGCCGGAACTCCGGTCTGCCGCCGTCCCAGACGGACCCGGACGAGAGCGCGCGGCGCACCGGGAGCCACGGCAAGGGCCCGAAGCCGAACCCGCAGACGGGCGGTCACCGGCGCACGACCACCGTCAAGGAGACGATCACCGTCGATGCCTGCGACGCTTGCGGCGCCGGCCTCGACGATGTCGACCCCGTCGATCGGGAGCGCCGCGTCCTCTACGACCTCGGGTTCGAAGTCGTCGAGCGCCGCGTCGACGCCGAGATCAAGGAATGCCCGAAGTGTCGGGCCCGGACCCAGGGCCGGTTCCCAGACCTCATGCCGGGTCCCGTGCAGTACGGTGTCCGCATCCAGGCCTTGGTCCTCAACCTGCGGATCGCCCAGATGCTGTCCCTACGCCGTGCTGTCTCGCTCGTGCACGCGATCTCCGGCATCAGGCTCTCCGAGGCGACCTGCCTCGGCTAGGTCCGGCGCTTTCAGGATGCGCTCGCATCCTGGGAGGAGGTCGCCGTGGCCCATCTCCTGCAACGCCCGGCCTTGCATGTCGATGAGACCGGATTCCGGGTCGCCGGCAAGACCCCATGGCTCCCTGTCGTCACCGACGGCACCCTGACCGTGAAGTTCCCGCACCGCACGCGCGGTCGGGAGGCGATCGAAGAGATCGGCATCCTCCCGCGCTACCAAGGTGTCTTGGTCCACGACTGCTGGGCTGCATACAGGGGCTACGAGCAGTGCCGCCACCCGCGGTGCGGCAGCCACCTGCTGCGCGAACTGGCCTTCGTCGTCGAGTCCCACGGCTACCGCTGGGCGCGATTGATGAAGAGCCTGCTGCGCGAGGTCTGCCACAGGGTCGGCCAGAGCGCATCCAAGGCCTTGAACGAGACCGACCGCCGGGCCGTGCGCACGCGCTACCGCACCCTCCTCACCCAAGGCGCCAAGGAGTTGCCCGATATCCCGCCGCGGACGAAAGGAACCCGGGGACGCATCGCAAAGTCCGACGCCCACAACCTGCATGAACGTCTCGTGAAACACGAGACGTCCGTCCTCCGCTTCATGAAGGACCCCGACGTCAGCTTCACCCACCATGCCGGAGAACAGAAAATCCGAATGACCTCCGAATGACCAAGGTCAAGATCAAGGTGTCCGGATGGTTCCGCACCATGCTCCACGCAACCGCATGGTGCCGAGGCTCCAGCTTCCTCACCTCCATGGAGGCACTCGGCTACAACCCTCTCGTCGCCATCCACATCGCCCTCGACGGAAAGGCCGCAGACATCCTCAACGAGCACTACGGCCAACCCGACCCCAACAAGGGGTGAGTAGTTAGTGCCCGCACCGAAAAAAGTACAATGGTTTGACTCTGAAAGTGGAATCGTGATATAGAGGGGACGAAGAATCCCGCTTTGATGCGGGAATCGGCCGATGCGGTCGAGAATCGGCCGGATTTTCGGGAATCTTCGCGAGAATTGCCATGCGAAACGTCATTCGCCTGCAGATGGAATGGGGTCAGGTTGCGATCGAGGAGATCGAGATCGACGAGAGCTCGCGGGATGACATTCCGCCGCTGCTGCTTGGGCTTCGGCACGTGTATGCCGACCGGTCGGTTCGTGCCCGGTTGTTCGAGATCCTGGAGCAGGGGATCCTTCCCGAGGTGTCCCACACGAAAGGGCGTCCCGGCATGGAGCTGTGGAGGATCCTCGTGATGGGTCTCCTGAAGCAGGTCCTGGGGTGTGACTTCGATCGTCTGCACGAGCTGGTGAACCAACACCATACCGTTCGGAAGTTTCTGGGACACTCCAACTTCTGGGACGAGACCCGGTACCGGTATCCCACGGTGGTACCCAACGTGAGCCTGCTGACGCCGGACGTGCTGGGAGAGGTGTTGCAGCTGATCGCGGAGAGCGGCCATGCGCGGGTGCGGAAGCGGAAGCGGAAGAGCGGCCCGGGCGGTCGCCCGTCGGAGGAGCCCCTGCGGGGCCGCTGTGATTCGTTCGTGGTGAAGACGGATGTGCACTTCCCGACGGACGTTAACCTGCTGTGGGATGCGATGCGTTGCCTGGTGCGCGAGACGGGCCGCTCAGCCCTGCGGGCGGGGGTGTCCGGAGGGCGGCAGTGGCGGCATCGGAGCCGGAGGCTGCAGCGGCTCTTTCCGAAGGTTCGGCGGACCCGGCGGGCCCGTCCGGGGCCGATCCAGGCGTACCTCGACGCCTGCTGGGAGGAGGTCCGACGGGCGGAAGCGACGGTTCCTGCGCTTCGAGAGCAAGGCGTCGGAGCCCCCAGGATTCTCCGGATCGAGTCGTACCTCAAGCATGCCCGGAGGCAGCTCGACCAAGTGGACCGCCGCCTGCTGAAAGGCGAGAAGATCCCGCAGGAAGAGAAGGTGTTTTCGATCTTCGAGGAGCACACGCGCGGGTGTGTGAAGGGCAAGGCCGGGGTTCCGGTGGAACTCGGAGTGCCGGTGGCCGTGCTGGAGGACCAGCACGGCTTCCTCCTACACTCCCGGATCCTGTGGGAAGGTCAGGACGTGGATCATGCCGTGCCCATGATCCGGGAAGCGCAGGCCCGCTTCCCCGACCTCCGCCTGTGCAGCTTCGATCGGGGGTTCCACAGCCCCTCCAACCGGATCGCACTGGACGAACTGCTGGATCACAACGTGCTTCCGAAGAAGGGAAAACTCGGTCCGGCCGACCGGAAACGGGTCGCCGACCCGACGTTCCGGGAGATGCGCCGGCAGCATCCGGCCGTGGAGTCCGCCATCCATCATCTCGAGCAGCGCGGCAGGGACCGGGTCCGGTCGTAGGGGGCGGAGGGTTTTGCGCGGAGGGTGGCGCTCTCCATGGTGGCCTTCAATGTCCACCGCATCGGGTTGCTGCTGCAGAGACAGGCCCGGGCCCAAGCCCGACGACGACGAAGACGCGCCGCCTGACAGCGGCGCCCCTCCACCCCGTCCGCGAAGCTCGCCGGGAGCGGGAACGGAACCGCTTGCCCTAGCGTCCGGATTCTGGGTGGGAAGGGCCCGGATGCCGCTACGAATCGGCAGGAATCCCTTGGAAACGGAGCGACCGGAGGCCCCGGAGGGTGGGTCCAACCCGAAATTTCGCCGGAAGGGCCGCCAAAATGACCATTTTCGGTGCGGGCACTAGATACAAACGATCAATGATCGGCAGGGGGTGCGCAGCAAGACGATCCCACGCTAGGTTGGTTGGAAGGCTGGGTTCCGCGGGTTCCGGATGATTCGGATTGGTGCTGGCTGTTGGTGAAGCGGCGTGGTATCCGTGGTGGTCATGGAACGCGCAGCGGATGTTTTCGAGACGACCCCGGAGGGTTTTGCGCTCCGGGATGGGGTGGTGCGCCTTGTGCGGCCGGATGAGGTGTGTCGCTGGAACCGTGTGGTGGACCGTCATCACGATCGGGGTTTCAAGCAATTTGCGGGTCGCGGTCTGCACTACGTATTCACGTGGCGCGGGCGGTGGATGGGCGCTGCGGGCGGGCAGACGGGCGCCTTCAGCGGTGCGCTGCGGGACCGTGGGATGGGCGGGCGCCGCGAGGAACCGTTGGAGCGGTTGCACCGGATCGGAACCCCCACGAGGTTGGTGATTCTGGGGGGGGGACTTCCCACCCTTTGTCAAGGGGGGTGAAGCGCCCTCGGACCCCCTTGCCCGGTTCCCGCCGGAGCCGGCCTGCGGCCGTCGGCAGAGCCGTGCCGCCCGTGCCGACTCCGCCATCGCGGGGTTCTGCCGAGTCCCATGCCGGCCCCTACCGCACCGTTACGTACCGGAGCCTGACCGGGCCGAACGCACCCGTCCCGGCCGAATCCTCGGGGGCGTTCCCGTTCCGCCAGGGAATCGAGATCCCGGTCGTCCAAGGCTTCGAGGACCGGATCCAGGAGTTCCGCGGTGGCCGGGGTCTCCAGGGTCTCCGGCCGGGCCTGCCGCCCGTCCCGGTACTCCTCCCGGATCGCGAGGATCGTGGCGATGGCGTCGTGCAGCCGCGGTCCGCGAGAGCGCCGCTCCTTCGGCGTACGGTACGCCGTCTTCGCCGCACCCGCCCGTCGACGCCGGCGGTCGCGGCGCGGGCGTTCGGCGTGGGACCGGGTCACGATCCCGGATCTCCCGGTCCCGGATGGTACGAACCCGGTTACGGAACGGTCGCGGCGGCCGGCCGTGTGCGAGGATCCGCCCGGCTTCGGAGGGCGGGGTCGTACCGGGTCGGGGTTTCCCGCAGGGCACCGACCCCTGCGAGCCGGCGGTCGGCGACGGAGCGCACGGCTCGCGCAGGCCGGGGGCCGCGAAGCCGCAGGGCCGGGTCCTGGGCCCGGCGGGCCGGGTCCTGCGGCATCGCGACGCGCGCCCAGGGATCGACGGCCTCCTGCAGGCGAGGATGGGCGGCCCGCCGGCGGACCCCGATCACCGATTGGCCGGAACGTCGGGGGACGGGGGCCACACCGGACCGGCACCGCAGAGCCGGATCGTCTCGCCGTCGCAGGGCCTCCGGTGCTTCTGCGAGCAGCGTGGCCCGGACGATCCTGCCGACGCCCGGTCGCGAACTCCGGATCTCTGCGTCCCGCTGCCCCGCCAGCCCCGATGCGGATTCCGATCCCTCTTCCTGCTGCATCACGTCCGTCGTCTGCCGGTCGATCTCCTCCCGCACGTCCGCCCGTGGTCCGGTGACGAGGTCCAGCGGGGCGAACCCAAGAAGATCCCATGCTTGTTGCTGTGATGCGATCGGAGTCTCGATCGCGACGCGGGTCGACGCGTTCGAGTCTGCGATTGTGAGATGTGCGGACGTCTGCGGCCCGGTGGCGGCGCGGATTTAGGCGCGAGGGGTCCGTTTCGGCGGATCCGGGGCGAGCGAGAGGCCGGCCGGGTTGGGTGGCCCGGCTTGGATCCTTGCGGTTTCGGTCAGGGTGTGAGCGTAGTCAGCCGGGTCTTGTGACGGCGTGCAGGACCTGCTTGCGCTTGTCGGCATAGTGGTGGCGGGCGTCGGCGAAGCTGTGGAAGGGCTGGGGCAGCTTCCGCTGGTTGGGGATGATGACGGCAAGGGAAAGGGTGTTGATGATCGCGTGGTTTGCGGGTGCGTTGCGGGCCCGGAGCATGGAGTCGTCTTCGCGGAAGGTGGTATCGCGGATGGGGTGATGGCTTTCGACCACCCAGTGACCGCGGTTCCCTGCGAGTAGCGGTTGCGGCGAGGCGCGGTCGGCCGCGACCGAGGTCATGCCGTAGGCGTGTTCCATGGTCCGTTTTCCGGATTTCTTGAATTCGACGCGCCGGGTGACACGGAAGATCTGTTTGACGTGGGGATCGTGGATCATCTTCGCGGGCGGGGTGAAGACTTCGATGCTGCGTTGCTCGATGCGGCCGTGCTCAAGCGTGGGCGTTTCGCTGTAGCGTCCCGTGCTTGTGGTTTCCCAGTGGATGCTCTCGAACGTCTCGAAGGTCTTGGGAGCGTTGCCCTTGACCGTCATCATCCCGTCGGCGCCATGGGTCTCGACGATCAGTCGTGCCGTCTCGCGGGTGGTGTGGAGCGCGTCGAGCGTGAGTAGACGGCCGGCCACCGGCGCGGTCTCGAGCGCGGCGTGGACGGCGGCGATCTCCCCGCCTTCGTCATGATCGTTGAGGATCGAGACCGGCATGCCGGTCCCGTGCTCGATCAGCGAGACCGTTTCGTACTGATCCTCGCCGGTGCGGTGGGCGCCGCGAATGCGTTTGCCGTCGACCGCGATCGCGTGGCCGACCCGCAGGCGCGGCTGCGCCCAGCGCCGCAGAGCCTCCTCGATCCACGTCGGGTCGGTGTTCTGCAGCACCCGGTGCACGGTCGATTTGGACACCGGTTCATACCGGCCGGTGTCCGGGTTCTTCCACGCACCGATCTGCGCCAGATCCTTCTGCGTCATCGCCTTCGCGTAGCGTGCCGCCGCCACCGCGCCGTGCCGATTCGCCAGCCGCGCCAGCAAGATCACGCACAGGACCGAGGCGATGCCGTGCTTGCGCCCCTGCGCGCGCCGGAAGTCGGAAAGCGCCGCAAAATGCTGGTACATCGAGCGCAACTCCCGCGCCGACCGGCCGCTCTGCGTCGCCCGCAACTCCCACGCCGCAGGAAGTGGCGCACGATCCCGCAACCGACGACAGGCGTCGCGACGCAGCGGAACCCCGTACAGATCCTTTGCCTCCCCGTGCGGATCGGTATAGCGTCCGTTGGCGCGTGCATAGTCCTTGCTCCTGCCCACGTACTTCCAGTTCGCCGCCTTGTACAGGGTGCCGCGGAACTTCGTCGGCGAAACAAACGACTCCGCCACCCGCAACGGATTGCCGTACGCAGCCTCCCAGTCGTCGCTGAGACGCCGCTGCATCCGCGACAACGCAAACGAGGCAAGACCCTGAAACGCCTGGCGACCTCCCAGAATCACAAACCTCGTGTGGTTTCCGATCAGATGCAACCGCTCAAACTGTTCTTTGCGGCGCCAACCCATCCAACGGTCCCGCGGCGCACAGCGGAAGGCGCCCGTCTGCCAGCCCGCAGCGCCAATCCACCGCCCGCGCCACGTGAACACGTAGCGCAGACCTCGACCCGCAAACTGCTTGAAACCAAGATAATGATGACGGTCCACCACACGGTTCCAGCGACACACCTCATCCGGCCGCGCCAAGCGCACCACCACATCCCGGAGCACAAAACCCTCCGGGGTCGTCTCGAAAAAATCCGCGGCGCGTTCCATGACCACCACGGATACCACGCCGCTTCACAAAAAGCCAGCACCAATACGAATCATCCGGAATCCGCGGAACCCAGCCTTCCAACAAACCTAGCATGGGATGGCCGTGGGTGCGCAGTTACCCACATTCTTTCTGCTCGTCACCTGTTCGTATCGGATCCGGTCGCCGAACGGATCCGGTCACCCGACCTGTCGCGTGCCTCGGTCGGCTACCGGGACCAGACCCACGGTCAGCTCCGTGCCTGTCGCTTCGGCGTAGCGACGGAGGGTCGCGAGCGACGGCGACACTCGGCCGCCCTCCAGCCGCGCAATCGCCGAGTGGGTCGTGCCGATTCGCCGGGCAAGCTCCGCCTGCGTCAGTTTCGCCGCTGCACGGGCGCGGATCAGAGCCTCAATGAGCACATACTCTTGGTCGATTCGAGCGTACTCCTCCCGAAACTCCGGATCTTCCATGAAGCGCGCTTTCAAGTCCTTCAGCGGCGTCATGTCGTTACCTGCCTCATTCGTTCCCGGGCGGTTGCGAGCGCACGAAGCGGCGTCTTGCGCGTCTTCTTCGCGAAGACATGCACCACCACCACCCGCCGCCCCGCCGTCGTCACGTAGATCCCCCGAGCGCTGCCGCCTTCGCCACGCACCCGAAGTTCCCAGAGCTTTCCGTCGAGATGTCTGACATGCGGTGCGCGAAGAGTCTCGATCCCCACATTCTCTACCATCTCCAGCAACCGCAGCAACCGAGCGCGCAACGCTACCGGCAAGGCCGCGATTTCTGCATCGACGGCCGGTATCGTTTCGACTGTCCAATGCACTCTCATAACATAGCGCCTCCGCTATAGCCCTTCAAGCATGAAGCGTCGGCAAGCCGAAGTACCAGTGGCTCTCCCGGACCGTGATGCATGGATGGGACCGCGCCGATCCGGATGCGACGGCCGCCCGGGGATCCGGGGGACGGTTGTCTGATTGCGCCAGGCTAAGCCCTGGAGGGGAGGAAGCCATGACGTAGGCTGAAACCTTTCGTTGCAAGCCTGCGGGTTCGACCCCCGCCCGGCAAAGGTGAGCCCGCCAGCCGGAAGCGAGTGTGGCATGGCGTGCGGCAACGCACGTCGTGAAGCGGACACAGCGGGCGGCGAAGCGTCGCTATGGAGCCTCGTACTCCGCAACGTCGGTGCCTTCATCTTTCAGACCGTGGGGGCCGCACCGGAGTGCCGCATGCATGGGCAAGGCGCAACGGACCGTCCGGGGTCCGAGAACGACGCAAAGCCGCGGGAGGGCTTGCCAGGGAACCTGGGAGGTATCTAGTGCCTGCCCGGAAAACCCCTAAGAGTTGGATTACATGAATGAAAGCCCAACATTGACAGAGCGAAGATTCATCGAATCCAGCCTGATTTCAGCGGAATATGTCGTCATATGCTCTCAAAGAAGGAATCTTCGGTTCTCCAGATTCCAAATATGGTTGCATATACAATGCGTTGTGATTTTCCGTGCAGGCACTATCTACTCACCCCCCCCTACTGATGACGAAGATCGATCCGTTTCTTGTCAGCCGGAACACACACACACCTCCGGTCATCGGTCGCGAGCGAGTGAAAGGGGCAAGGGAAAATGCCGGATCCGAACCCGTCAGGAAAAACGATTCGTCATCAGTAGGGGGGTGAGTAGATACCCCGTATCCGTGCATGATCTTGGCCGTCGGCAAGGGCAAGCGGCGAAGCAGCGCGGTCATCTGATCCCAGTTCACCCGGGCCGAACGACTGCGCCGCGACAACCACTTTCGCCAGATTCGGATCACTTGGTAGCGGAAGCTGGCAGTTCGGGCACTGTTCCCGCTCCGGCCGTAGTAGGCGCAATGGCCTCGTATGACCCGTGCGAGATCGTTGCGCTGGTAGAGCAAGGGCGCGTGTCGATGCCGTCGGCACCACTCCCGCACCGCTCGCACCGACCGCGCCAAGCGGCCCTTGGCCGTGAGCTGGCGCAACACCGCATACTTCCATCTCGACCGCACCCAAACATGGGTGAAGCCCAGGAAGTCGAAGGTGGCGCCCGCTCCCGGATCCGGGGGCAGCTTGGCCCGAACGTCAACGGAACGTGTCTTCTCTGCGTGCAGCCTCAGCCCGAACCGGGCCAGGCGCTGGCCGAGGACGGCCAGCACCCGTTCGCAGTCCCGCTGATGCTCGAAGAGCAGCACGAAATCGTCCGCATACCGCACCCGTTGGCACCGGCCCCGGAGGCGGGGCTGGACCGTCTGCTCGACCCACCGATCCAACACGTAGTGCAGGAACCGGTTGGAGAGCAGCGGCGACAGCACGCCGCCTTGCGGCGTGCCCGCTTCCGAGGTGTGCCGGACGCCCTCCTCCAGGACGCCCGCCCGCAGCCATTTGTGGATCATGCGACGGAGGACACCGTCCTTGATCCGCAGGTCCAAGAAGGCGCGGAGTTCCCGATGCGGGATGCTGTCGAAGTACTTCGATACATCCGCGTCGATCACCCAGCGCTTCTTCTTCATGATGCCCTGGTCGATGGCGTGCAGGGCATCCTGCGCCGATCGTCCAGGCCGGAACCCATACGATCCCGGCACGAAGTCCGCTTCGTAGATGGGTTCCAGCAGCATAAGAATGGCTCGTTGCGCCACCTTGTCTTCCAGGGTCGGAATGCCCAGGGGCCGGACCTCGCCGTTCCCCTTCGGGATCCAAGTCCGCCGAACCGGCGGCGCGAAGGTGCGGCACGACAGGATCCGATCCCGGAGGTCCTCCACGTTGGCCTCCAGGTTCTTCTCGTAGTCGGCCGCGGTCACGCCGTCGATCCCGGCGGCCCCGTCCTTCCGGGTGCGACGCCAAGCCTCCCGCATCCAGTCCCCGTCTATCAGGTGGTGCACCGAGGTGAACACCCGGTCCGGGTGCTTCCTCGCCTGCGCGGCGATCCACTGTGGTTTCGTCGACGTGTTGGCAGATCGCAGTGTCTCTTCCACCGTTTCCCTCCAGTGGTTCTGTTCCTGCAGCACGCCCCTTCCCTCCAGCGGCACCCGGTGGACCCGGTTCCCCGCCTTCGACGGTAGTATGAGCGTGCTACGACTTCCTGTCCCCGCGTGCCCTTCGGCTCATGGGTTTCGCCAGCCGGGTCCGCACGATGCCTGCAGGTTTCGTGTTCGCTCGCGCGCTCCCGCCGCCGTGCAGGCACAGCGGCCGGCCGGGGTCTTGATTGATCACGCTGGCTATCTCCCTTTCCAGCGGTCATTCCTGCGGGCAGGAACAGGATCTCCCAGGTTCCCTGGCAAGCCATCCCGCGGCTTTGCGTCGTTCTCTGACCCCGGACGGTCCGTTGCGCCTTGCCCATGCATGCGGCACTCCGGTGCGGCCCCCACTGCTTGAAAGATGAAGGCACCGACGTTGAGGATTACGAGGCTCCATAGCGACGCTTCGCCGCCCGCTGTGTCCGCTTCACGACATGCGTTACCGCACGCCATGCCACACTCGCTCCCGGCTGGCGGGCTCACCTTTGCCGGGCGGGGGTCGAACCCGCAGGCTTGCGACGAGAGGTTTCAGCCTACGTCATGGCTTCCTCCCCTCCAGGGCTTAGACCTGGCGCAAGCCGGGTAGGAGGGGTCGTTGCCGAGCCCCTCCCCCCACAGATCCGGACGTGCCCGCATTAGGGCATCCGGTTCCGTACAGGACAGGTTCGCTCAAGCGGTCCCGTAGCCGTGCATGATCTTGGCCGTCGGCATGCCGGGCATCCTTCTCCAGGACGCCCGCCCGCAGCCATGGGTTGATCCTGCGACGGATGACACCGTCCTTGATCCACAGGTCCAGAAAGGCGCGGAGTTCCCGATGCGGGATGCTGTCGAAATCCTTCGACACCTCCGCATCGATCACCCCGCGCTTCTTCTTCGCCTGCGCGGCTATCCACTGTTGTTCCGTTGACGGGTTGGAAGCTCTCAGTGTCTCTTCCACCGTTTCCCTCCAGTGGTTCTGTTCCTGCAGCACGCCCCTTCCCTCCAGCGGCACCCGGTGGACCCGGTTCCCCGCCTTCGCCGGTACTAGGAGCGAGCTACGACTTCCGGTTTCCGTCTGGCCTTCGGCTCATGGGTTTCGCCAGCCGGCTCCGCAGGCTCGACCTGCGGGCAGAAACCGGATCTCCCAGGTTCCCTGGCAAGCCCTCCCGCGGCTTTGCGTCGTTCTCTGACCCCGGACGGTCCGTTGCGCCTTGCCCATACACGCGGCGCGCCGGTGCGGCCCCCACTGCTCGAAAGATGAAGGCACCGACATTGAGGAGTACGAGGCTCCATAGCGACGCTTCGCCGCCCGCTGTGTACGCTTCACGACGTGCGTTACCGCACGCCATGCCACACTCGCTCCCGGCTGGCGGGCTCACCTTTGCCGGGCGGGGGTCGAACCCGCAGGCTTGCGACGAAAGGTTTCAACCTACGTCATGGTTTCCCCCTCTCCAGGGCTTGGCCTGGCGCAATCGAGCTTCCTGCCCTGAGGATTGGCCAGGATCCACTCCGATCCCCGCACCGAACCCCTGCAGGCAGGCTCGGTTCCCGGAAACCGGATCCGTCCGATCCCCAAGAGAGTGTGAGCGCCTGCACGTTCGGCATCGGGTCTGTGGGGATGAACCAGAGAGCGCCGTACCGATCGGGCGCCTACGCGTGCCGACACGCACCGACACGGGGCCGACACGGACCGACACGGAAATCTTGCCAGAATACTATCGTCAGTTCAACGGTTCCGTACTACTAGGAAGGGGACGAAACCCGTAAACTGGTGGCAAGTCGGGGACGGGAGCCCGTGGTCCCACCGAAAGCCAACCGGATCACGCCGTGGGAATACGATCGAGAACGGTACAAGAAACGCAAGGAAGTCGAACGCCGGTTTCGAAGGATCAAGCGTTTTCGGCGTGTCTTCACGAGATTCGACAAGTTGGATGTCGTCTTTACCTTCTTCATCCACTTCGCACTCATCGTCGATGCTCTCAAGCCTCTATAGAGTTAACATTCCCTAACAGATTTCATTTCAATGCAATTCGTCTTTGTTTTACAGCAACAAATAAAATAATCATATAAAACACCAGAAAAATTTTCCATTCTCACATCCAGTGTTGTCAATCCACAGATGCCCACACAAGCCGCGGCGATTTTTCCGTCAGTATACGGTCGCTACCAAAAGCTTTGTTGGCCTCTATGAGGAACTTTTCGAATCCGATTCTCACGATGTGATTTTCCAACTCCCCTCCACTTGGGTCGCGATCCATCCCCATGGCATACCGGACGCGGATCTCGAACTCCTTCTCGTCAAGGTTCCCAGAAATCCCGACATGAGGGGTTTCGAAAATTACTTTCTGAACATCAGCATTCGAACCATTCAGCATCATACCCGAATCGGCCATCTCTCTTGAATTGGCTAGGTCGTCGAACAGCAGTGCCATCATGAATGCATAACCCGCGGTCGGGATTTTTGACTGCAGGATGTCTGAGAACGCATGAACGTTCTGAATCAATGAAACAACGTCCCGAAGATCAGAGTTCACTGTAAGTTTCTTGATTCTTCCGCGCAAAAACTGCGTCAGATCTTTCACCGTCACCTTCTCGATAATCTCCGAGACACCTCCGATAAAATGCTTGATGTCAAACGCATAGCCCATAAAGCGCCCCGAAAGAGCCGAGATCTTTCTGGAATTATCCGAGAAAAGATCTCTGACGCGGCTGCCATCGAAAAAATAATATCTGTTGTGTATCAGCGTGTCAAACAATTCTCGTAACTTCACTTCTCCGTCAGGCGAGTTGCAATGATCAAGTCTCGGAATCGATTTCGCATCGAGCCGCCGTACCAGATCAAGCAAATTCCTCGTGCGGGTAGAAATGAGAATTATGTGATCCATGGCCTTCTTGTCGTATAGCGCGTCGCATTCTGCGGTTTCAGCCTCGCTTGTCAAATGGAATCTTTCTGTGCACCATGTGCGATTGTCGGAAATGAAGCCTCTAATGGAGCGGCGGATTTCTTTCAAAAGGAACGGCAAGCCGCCAACGACTTCTAGCGTGCCGCTTCCATTCGCCAAATACCGGCCAATGACAAAGGGATTGCTCTCTGCGTGCAGTGTGCTCTTGACCTCCCCCTCTATGTTTCTCGTCCTATAGAAGGCAACATACCCATATAAACTCCGGCCATGTTTCTTGTACAAGAGATTCATTCGTTCGTTGGTCGACATCATGTGTTCCTGTAATTTGCCGCTTCATTGCAACGGATTGACTTTCATGCCGTTGCATTGGCGTCTGCAGATATTCTGACCCATTTGAAGCCCGGCACGGCTTCATATCGTAACACGGGCACGTGGCCTCGTCAAGCTTCGATGGGCGTAGGCCTGCAAAGCGCTGATTGCTTCTCCAGATGTCGTAGACATTGATCCAATAACCAATTATCTTGTGAAGACAGGAGGGTCGGCGCGAGATGAACGGCGCGATCCGAATGCACGTAAATCTCGAGAACACCAGCATGTCCCATGAGACCACGTCAGAGATAGCGGGCACAATCAAACGAAAGCTCATCCACGAGAAGCGTGACGGCAATCAGTCCGTGATTGGCCAAGACGAGATTCTCTCGCTCCATGATCCGACCGTGATTCTCGGTGATCCCGGACTGGGAAAGACCGTGCTCACTCGGTGGCTCGGCGAACAGCCCGGCATGAAGTATGTCCGTGCCGGTACATTCGTTCGGGCCTCCGATCCCGCCATCTCGATTGTCGGGGTCACGTGTATCGTCGTCGACGGCCTCGACGAAATCGCTTCCGCCACACCGGGTAGCGCCATCGACACGGTGCTGAATAGGTTGTCGGCGATCGGCAACCCGCGCTTCGTCCTTTCCTGCCGCGCCGCCGATTGGCTGGGCGCGGCCGATCGGGTGAAGATCGAGGACGACTACGGCGTGGCACCCATGCTGCTGCATCTCCAGCCCTTCACGAATGACGAAGCGCACGATTTCCTTTCGATGAGATTTCCGGAAGTCGATCCTGCCGCAATGCTGGCGCATCTGGCTGCCTACGGGATCGAATCCCTGTACGAAAATCCCCTCACGCTGAAGATGCTCGGCGAGGTGGCGCAGAACGATGGGATGCTTCCCAAGACCCGAGCCCGGCTTTTCGAGCGCGCCTGCAGTGTCATGCTCCGTGAGGACAATCTGCGCCACGATTGCGATTCTCATGTCCGCAGAGATGAAGGAGAAATGCTGCTTGCGGCCGGTGCGGCATGCGCTGCACAGCTATTGTGCGGGCGTCTCGGGATCTTCACCGGACCACACACGAAGATGCCGGACGGCTACCTGATGGCGACCGATATCACGAGTCTTCCATTTGCCGATGCGGTCACCGACGCACTCAAGGTCCGACTCTTCCGGTCCGAAGGGGAGAACCGCTTCGCGCATGTCCATCGCGTCATCGCGGAGTTTCTCGGCGCCAGGTGGCTCGCGCACTGTTTCGAGGAAGATACCTCGAAGAGGAGGATTTTCGCCCTGTTCGGCTTGGGCAAGGGGGTGCCCGCCTCCTTGCGCGGGCTGCATGCGTGGATCGCGCATTTCAGTGCTGCACTGGCGCAGCCCTGTATCAAAGCCGACCCCTATGCCGTCCTGCGCTACGGCAACGCCGAGACCCTGAAGCTTCATCAGGCGCGGGCCCTGCTCGCCGCTCTGAAGAAGTTGTCCGATGACGACCCGTATTTCCGATCAGAGGATTGGGGCCACCATCCCGTACCCGGTTTGCTGCGCTCCGAACTCAAGGACGAGATTCGCGCCATCATCGAGCCATCCCACAATCACATGCAACTCACGACGTTTCTGCTCGAAGCCATGACCGGAACGGATCTTGCCAGCACTTTGGGAGACACGCTGAACTCGATCATGTTCGACGGACAGCGCAGTGTCAGAGATCGGTCCGCAGCGGCGACGGCGCTGTACGAGGCAGGTGTCCGCAACGACTGGGAAACCGTAATCCGCAGCCTCCTCGACCTTAACGATCCGGACTCGGCGCGGCTCGCATTCGGGATACTCCGTCGTCTCGGCTTGTTTGGTGTGGCGCAACGGACAGCAATCCGTACGGTATTGGCGTATTTCGGACTCGGCACGAAACTGAAGACAAGGGAACATCGACATCTTCCGGATGATCTCTTCAGCGGCCATGACCCCGAACTCTTCGCTTCATGGCTTGATCACCTGGTCGAAACTGCACGGCCTCTGATGAACAACGCCGATTTCGATGCGATTTGGTACGTGACGAGGTCAATCAGATCTATCGCAGCCGAAATCATCGAGACCGATCCTACGATCCGGCCCGAACGCATATGGGCATGGATCGGCTGGCTGGACAAGGGCAGGGACCTTGCGGGAGACGCCCCCCGGAGGCTCCGAGCCCTGTTCCTCGAAAACCGTGACCTTCGTGCGGCACTTCTCGAACATGTGTTGCTCACTCCGTGCGCCGAAGATACCTGGAAGGCCGGTCATCGCCTCCGCAGTACGGGACTTGAACTGAATCCGACGGAAGAAGATCTTGTCGGCTTGTTGAGAGTTCTGCGTGCTCGGGACGGCGACGGCAGGATCGACCCGAACACATGGCGAGACCTTCTTCTACTTGGGAGAATTGACGACGGTCTTGCAGCTTCCGTTCAGGACGCTGCAGTGGAGGCTGCCGCCGGTGACGCAGAACTGTTGCGGATCCTCGAAAGTGTCCGTAGGCGTCAGGCGGAAGAGTATGCCGAACAGGTCGATCAGGACGTGAGGACCGAGGAGCATCGCAAAACCACCCATCGTGAGTACCGGAACAGGATTGCCGACAGGGACAAGGATGTGGAGGCCGGCGATGTGCACGTTCTCGCATCTCCTGCAGTAGTCTATCTTGGCTGGCCCGCGACGCTCGAACCGGAATTTCATTTCGATCCTAAGGTGCCTTCAGATGATCGTCTGCGTCTCGTTCTCGGCGAGGAACTGGCCGAGCGGGTGATGTCGGGATTCATCAAGGTGCTCACTCGCGACGATCTGCCCAGTAGTTCAAGGATCGTGGAAGCCCATCGCGAGAACAGGCACTGTGTGGCCGAGGCTCCGATGATCTGCGGTATCATGGAGATGGTGCGCAGGGAGCTTCCGCTCGAAGGAATCGAACGGCAGGCGCTCGCTGCAGCCTACATGGCATGGCAATCCTGGCCACCCTCAACGGAACGGAGTTCCGTCACTTCGGAAATGGAAACGGCGCTGTTTCAAAGCGAATCGGATTGGGAAGAGTATTTCCGGACCAGTATCGAACCCCGGCTGAACAGCGACCACCACCAGCCCGGAGAGATTCTTCGCCTTGCCAGCGACCTCCGATTTTCCGGCCTGGCTGGCCGCCTGTCCATCGAATGGCTGCGCCGCTACCCCGCGTTGAGATTCGAAGTACAGGCAGAGCTGATGGCCTGCATGTTCAGGAATGCACGGTTCGACGATGTGCGGAGTCTGATTGTCGACCTTCGGACGAGATCCCACCGGGATCATGACACACGGTTGCTGTGGCTTTCGGCGGACTATGTCGTCGACTTGGAAAATCGATGGTCCGTGCTCGCGGACGCGGCAGCAAGACATCGGGAGTTCCTCTGGCCTCTTCGAGACCGTATCCGGAATCACACCATGACGGCAAACGGCCTGCGCTTCGACAAGTTCTCCATTGATCATCTCGTGTTCATCGTGAAGTCGTTCGGCACACAGTGGCCAAATACTCCCTGGCCCGCTGGCGTGGTGAAGGTAGACAGATGCAACCCGTCGGATGCAAGCACCTTCATCTGCCATACGATCAATGCAATTGCGAGTTGTCCGGACCCCGAGGCCACCACCGCACTGCAAGGTCTGATCGCTGGACATGCCCCCAGCTATGCCAACATGATGAAGCACGCTCTCGCGCTCCAACTGAGGCGTCGCCGCGACCACGACTATTCCGCACCCACGATCGACGAACTGCGATCCGCGGTCACGAACGGCCTGCCGGAGAGTATCGGCCAGATGCGCGCGTGGTTTGCCGACCGGATCGAAGATCTCCAGCAACGGATTCGCGGAAGCAACACCGACATGTGGGAAGCGTACTGGAACGATGATCAGCCTCAAGAGGAAACCTACTGCCGCAATCGCCTGATCGAGCACATTCCAGGGTTGTTGCCACCATCGATCCGGTTCGAGCCGGAAAGGCACATGACCGGGCAAAGGAGGTCCGATATCATGGTCATCCGCAACGACATCGGCCTGCCGGTCGAGATCAAGGGCCAATGGCATCCTAACGTGTGGACGGCGGCGCGTGACCAACTCGATGCTCACTATACGGGAGACTGGCAGGCCGATGGACGGGGTGCCTACATCGTCCTCTGGTTCGGCGACGTTCCCGAGAGACGGAAATGCTTGCCTGGACACCCGAACGGCCTGTCACGGCCGGAGACGCCCAAAGCGCTCAGGCAGATGCTGATCGATGGCCTCACCGAGAATCAGCGCTCCCGGATTGATGTCTTCGTCCTGGATCTCACAAGGCCGAAGTAAGCGGTCCGCACGACAGTTATCCCGCGGTCCCACTGCCATCGTGATTTCGCCCCCTTCTCCAGGCACTCGCTGACTGCCTTGCAATAGGCAATGATCTTCCGGTCCTGTTCGCTGACTGTAACTAGTGCCCGCACCGAAAATGGTCATTTTGGCGGCCCTTCCGGCGAAATTTCGGGTTGGACCCACCCTCCGGGGCCTCCGGTCGCTCCGTTTCCAAGGGATTCCTGCCGATTCGCAGCGGCATCCGGGCCCTTCCCACCCAGAATCCGGACGCCAGGGCGAGCGGCTCCGTTCCCGCTCCCGGCGAGCTTCGCGGACGGGGTGGAGGGGCGCCGCTGTTAGGCGGCGCGTCTTCGTCGTCGTCGGGCTTGGGCCCGGGCCTGTCTCTGCAGCAGCAACCCGATGCGGTGGACATTGAAGGCCACCATGGAGAGCGCCACCATCCGCGCAAAACCCTCCGCCCCATACGACAGGACCCGGTCCATGCCGCGCTGCTCGAGATTATTGATGGCGGACTCCACGGCCGGATGCTGCCGGCGCATCTCCCGGAACGTCGGGTCGGCGGCCCGTTTCCGGTCGGTCGGACCGAGTTTTCCCTTCTTCGGAAGCACGTTGTGATCCAGCAGTTCGTCCAGTGCGATCCGGTTGGAGGGGCTGTGGAACCCCCGATCGAAGCTGCACAGGCGGAGGTCGGGGAAGCGGGCCTGCGCTTCCCGGATCATGGGTACGGCATGATCCACGTCTCCGCCTTCCCACAGGATCCGGGAGTGTAGGAGGAAGCCGTGCTGGTCCTCCAGCACGGCCACCGGCACTCCGAGTTCCACCGGAACCCCGGCCTTGCCCTTCACACACCCGCGCGTGTGCTCCTCGAAGATCGAAAACACCTTCTCTTCCTGCGGGATCTTCTCGCCTTTCCGCAGGCGGCGGTCCACTTGGTCGAGCTGCCTCCGGGCAGGCTTGAGGTACGACTCGATCCGGAGAATCCTGGGGGCTCCGACGCCTTGCTCTCGAAGCGCAGGAACCGTCGCTTCCGCCCGTCGGACCTCCTCCCAGCAGGCGTCGAGGTACGCCTGGATCGGCCCCGGACGGGCCCGCCGGGTCCGCCGAACCTTCGGAAAGAGCCGCTGCAGCCTCCGGCTCCGATGCCGCCACTGCCGCCCTCCGGACACCCCCGCCCGCAGGGCTGAGCGGCCCATCTCGCGCACCAGGCAACGCATCGCATCCCACAGCAGGTTGACGTCCGTCGGGAAGTGCACATCCGTCTTCACCACGAACGAATCACAGCGGCCCCGCAGGGGCTCCTTCGACGGGCGACCGCCCGGGCCGCTCTTCCGCTTCCGCTTCCGCACCCGCGCATGGCCGCTCTCCGCGATCCGCTGCAACACCTCCCCCAGCACGTCCGGCGTCAGCAGGCTCACGTTGGGTACCACCGTGGGATACCGGTACCGGGTCTCGTCCCAGAAGTCGGAGTGTCCCAGAAACTTCCGAACGGTAGGGTGTTGGTTCACCAGCTCGTGCAGACGATCGAAGTCACACCCTAGGACCTGCTTCAGGAGACCCATCACGAGGATCCTCCACAGCTCCATGCCGGGACGCCCTTTCGTGTGGGACACCTCGGGAAGGATCCCCTGCTCCAGGATCTCGAACAACCGGGCACGAACCGACCGGTCGGCATACACGTGCCGAAGCCCGAGCAGCAGCGGCGGAATGTCATCCCGCGAGCTCTCGTCGATCTCGATCTCCTCGATCGCAACCTGACCCAATTCCATCTGCAGGCGAATGACGTTTCGCATGGCAATTCTCGCGAAGATTCCCGAAAATCCGGCCGATTCTCGACCGCATCGGCCGATTCCCGCATCAAAGCGGGATTCTTCGTCCCCTCTATATCACGATTCCACTTTTAGAGTTAAACCATTGTACTTTTTCGGTGCGGGCACTAACTACTCACCCCTTGTTGGGGTCTGGTTGGCCATAGTGCTCGTTGAGGATGTCTGCGGCCTTTCCGTTGAGGGCGATGTGGATGGCGACGAGAGGGTTGTAGCCGAGTGCCTCCATGGAGGTGAGGAAGCTGGAGCCTCGGCACCATGCGGTTGCGTGGAGCATGGTGCGGAACCATCCGGACCCCTTGATCTTGACCTTGGTCATTCGAATCTTCTGTTCTCCGGCATGGTTGGTGAAGCTGACGTCGGGGTCCTTCATGAAGCGGAGGACGGACGTCTCGTGTTTCACGAGACGTTCATGCAGGTTGTGGGCGTCGGACTTTGCGATGCGTCCCCGGGTTCCTTTCGTCCGCGGCGGGATATCGGGCAACTCCTTGGCGCCTTGGGTGAGGAGGGTGCGGTAGCGCTTGCGCACGGCCCGGCGGTCGGTCTCGTTCAAGGCCTTGGATGCGCTCTGGCCGACCCTGTGGCAGACCTCGCGCAGCAGGCTCTTCATCCATCGCGCCCAGCGGTAGCCGTGGGACTCGACGACGAAGGCCCGTTCGCGCAGCAGGTGGCTGCCGCACAGCTGGTGGCGGCACTGCTCGTAGCCCATGTACGCAGCCCAGCAGTCGTGGACCAGGACGCCCTGGTAGCGCGGGAGGATGCCGATCTCTTCGATCGCCTCCCGACCGCGCTTGCGGTGCGGGAACTTCACGGTCAGGGTCCCGTCGGTGACGACATGGAGCCATTGGGTCTTGCCGGCGACCCGGAATCCGGTCTCATCGACATGCAAGGCCGGGCGTTGCAGGAGATGGGCCACGGCGACCTCCTCCCAAGATGCGAGCGCATCCTGAAAGCGCCGGACCTAGCCGAGACAGGTCGCCTCGGAGAGCCTGATGCCGGAGATCGCGTGCACGAGCGAGACGGCACGGCGCAGGGACCGCATCTGGGCGATCCGCAGGTTGAGGACCAAGGCCTGGATGCGGACACCGTACTGCACGGGCCCCGGCATGAGGTCTGGGAACCGGCCCTGGGTCCGGGCCCGACACTTCGGGCCTTCCTTGATCTCGGCGTCGACGCGGCGCTCGACGACTTCGAACCCGAGGTCGTAGAGGACGCGGCGCTCCCGATCGACGGGGTCGACGTCGTCGAGGTCGGCGCCACAAGCGTCGCAGGCATCGACGGTGATCGTCTCCTTGACGGTGGTCGTGCGCCGGTGACCGCCCGTCTGCGGGTTCGGCTTCGGGCCCTTGCCGTGGCTCCCGGTGCGCCGTGCGCTCTCGTCCTTGTCCGTCTGGGACGGCGGCAGACCGGAGTTCCGGCTCGTCTTGCGCGTGGCCTTCTCCAGGAGCACGGCCAGCAGCAGCTGGAGCAGCATCAGCAGGCCGCGGACGAGCGCCTCGCACTCCGGGGGGACCGTGCCTTGCGTGCGGAGATCCTGGAACTGCTTCTGGAAGGCGTCGACCTCTTGGCGCAGGGAGGTGCCGGCGACGCTCGTCATCCCGACGCCTCCACCCCCCGGACGGTCGCCCGCACGGCGAACCACTCGCCTTCGGGCATCGTCCGGTAGCGCCGCGCCGGCGGCGGGCGCGTCAGGATCGCGCCACCCCCAAGGAACGCCTCCAGGTACACGTCCTGTGGCGGCCGGGCCGCGACGACCGCCGGGCTCCGACCCGTCGTCTGTCGCGGACGGGGTCCTCGCGCACGGGCGGCAATGTCAGGATGCCGTGGCGCTCCAAGGTCTCCAGCATCCCGAGGCCGGCCCCGACCCTGGAGCCGCCCTTCGCGGTCGTCCCGTGAAGGGGCTCGCAGAGGGTCTTCGCCCGCTCGGTGCGGCGGCAGGGGGAACACCGACCCACGGTCTCCCGAACCTCCGCGATCGGCGGGCGGGTCCGGCGGCGGCCCGAACAGGGGATCGACTTCAGGTCGATGATTCGCGGGTCCATGGGGATTCCCGCAGCCACGATTCGACGACAGCATGCGAATCGGCGGGCGCTTGTCAAGCGGTGCGTGGACGACCCGCCCATGCACCGAAACGTCACCTCCTATCCAAGGCCTGCCGGTATGGGAACACCGCCGTCACCTCGACGCACCTATCCGAATGCCCTTGCCCCGCCGGGCGATCGACCCGTCGGCGCCTTCGATCCCTACCCGGCCGCCATCCACACCTCCGACGCGGTCCGCCCCGATGGCCCATCTTGGAGAGGGTCCCTCCTACAACGTCAAGCGCAGATCTCCGGCGGAGGGGAACGGCAGCCCACGGAACCCGCTCCACCGGACCGCACGGCGCGGACCCGCGACCTCCGCGCGAGGGGCCCGGTCGCGTTGCGGACCCCTCCCCACAAGGCCGGAACGGGGAGCGGAAGCCGAAGATCGACCCACTTCTTGTCAGCCGAACCCCGTGCATCCGGTCCTCGGCCGCGAGCGAGGGAAAGGGGCACGGAACCATGCCGGATCCGAACCCGTCAGGAAAAACGATTCGTCATCAGTAGGGGGGGTGAGTAGATACTCGAGATCAACGTATATTCGCGGGATGACATTCCGCCGATGCTGCGTGGCCTTCAATACGTGTATGCCGACCGGTCGACCCGGGCCCGGTGGTTCGAGATCCTGGAGGAGGGGATCCTTCCCGAGGTATCCCGCCTGCGAGGGCGTCCCGGCATGGAGTTGTGGAAGATCCTGGTGATGGGTCTCCTGAAGCAGGGTTTGGGCTAGGACTTCGATCACTTGCACGAGCTGGTGAACGAGCACAGGACGGTTCGGAAGTTTCTGGGGCACACCGACATCTGGGATCACACCTGGTACGGATATCAGACGATGGTGGACAACGTGAGCTTGCTGACACCGGAAGTGCTGGGGAAGGTGTCGCAGCTGATCGCGGAGAAAGGCCATGCGCTGGTACGGAAGCGGAAGCGGACACGGAAGCGGAAGGACGACACGAACGACACGAACGTCACGAACGGCGCGGACGGCGCGAACGACGCGGACGGCGCGAACGGCACGAACGGCACGAACGGCGCGGACGGCACGAACGGCGCGGACGGCGCGGACGGCGCGAACGACGCGGACGGCGCGGACGGCACGAACGGCGCGGACGGCGCGGACGGCGCGGACGGCGCGGACGGCGCGGACGGCGCGGACGGCGCGGACGGCGCGGACGGCGCGAACGACGCGGACGGCGCGGACGGCGCGGACGGCGCGAACGACGCGGACGGCGCGGACGGCACGAACGGCGCGAACGGCACGAACGGCGCGAACGACGCGGACGACCGGGGCCGCCGTCGGTCGGACGACCCCCTGCGGGGCCGCTGCGATTCGTTCGTGGTGAAGACGGATGTGCACTACCCGACAGATGTCCACCTGTTGTGGGATGCGATGCGTTGCCTGGTGCGGGATACGGGTCGCGTCGCCGTACGCTTGGGGGTGTCCGGATGGCGGCAGTGGCAGCATGGGAGCCGGAAACTGCAGCAGCATTTCCAGCAGGTTCGGCAAACCCGACGGGCCCGTCCGGAGCAGGTCAAGGCGTACCTCGACGCCAGCCGGGCGTGGGTCCGGCGGGCGGAAGAGGCGGTACCGGTGCTTCGGGAGCGAGACGTCCCGATCTCCACGGTGCTTTCGGTCGAGTCGTACCTCAAGCATGCCCGCCGGCAGATCCACCAGGTGGATCGCCGTCTGCTGAAGGGCGAGAAGATTCCGCAGAGCGAGAAGGTGTTTTCGATCTTCGAAGAGCACACACGCTGGTGTGTGAAGGGCAAGGCCGGGGTGCCGGTGGAACTCGGAGTGCCGGTGGCCGTGCTGGAGGATCAACACGGCTTCCTCCTGCACCATCGGGTCCTGTGGGAAGGCGGAGACGTGGATCCTGCCGTGCCCATGATCCGAGAAGCCCAGGCTCGCTTCCCCGACCTCCGCCTGTGCAGTTTCGATCGGGGCTTTCCCAGCCCCTCCAACCGGATCACCCTGGACGAGCTGCTGGAGCACAACGTGCTGCCGAAGAAGGGAACGCTCGGTCAGGCGGACCGGAAACGGGAAGCCGACCCGATGTTCCGGAAGATGCGTCGGCAGCATCCGGCCGTGGAGTCCGCGATCCACAACCTCGAGCAACGCGGCATGGACCGGGTCCTGTCGTATGGGGCAGACGGGTTTGCCCGGATGGTGGCACTGTCCGTGACCGCCTTCAACGTCCACCGAATCGGGCTGCTGCTGCACCGGCAGGCCCGGGCCCGGGCCCAACGACGACGAAGACGCGCCGCCTGACGGCGGCTTCCTTCCACCCCATCTGCGAAGCCCGCCGGAGGCGGGAACGGAGCCGCTCGCCCCGGCCGCCGGATTCGCGGCGGGACAAGCCCGGATGCCGCTGCCCATCGGCAGAAATCCCCCCGGAAACCGAGCGGACGGGGCACCGAGGGAGGGTTCCAACCCGCAATTGCGCCGGCAGACCATCCGAAAGGGGCATTTTCGGGCGGGCACTAGTTAGTGCCCGCACCGAAAAAGTACAATGGTTTGACTCTGAAAGTGGAATCGTGATATAGAGGGGACGAAGAATCCCGCTTTGATGCGGGAATCGGCCGATGAGGTCGAGAATCGGCCGGATGTTCGGGAATCTTCGCGAGAATTGCCATGCGAAATGTCATTCGCCTGCAGATGGAATTGGGTCAGGTTGCGATCGAGGAGATCGAGATCGACGAGAACTCGCGGGATGACATTCCGCCGCTGCTGCTCGGGCTTCGGCACGTGTATGCCGACCGGTCGGTTCGTGCCCGGTGGTTCGAGATCCTGGAGCAGGGGATCCTTCCCGAGGTGTCCCACACGAAAGGGCGTCCCGGCATGGAGCTGTGGAGGATCCTCGTGATGGGTCTCCTGAAGCAGGTCCTAGGGTGTGACTTCGATCGTCTGCACGAGCTGGTGAACCAACACCATACCGTTCGGAAGTTTCTGGGACACTCCGGCTTCTGGGACGAGACCCGGTACCGGTATCCCACGGTGGTACACAACGTGAGCCTGCTGACGCCGGACGTGCTGGGGGAGGTGTTGCAGCTGATCGCGGAGAGCGGCCATGCGCGGGTGCGGAAGCGGAAGCGGAAGAGCGGCCCGGGCGGTCGCCCGTCGAAGGAGCCCCTGCGGGGCCGCTGTGATTCGTTCGTGGTGAAGACGGATGTGCACTTCCCGACGGATGTCAACCTGCTGTGGGATGCGATGCGTTGCCTGGTGCGCGAGACGGGCCGCTCAGCCCTGCGGGCGGGGGTGTCCGGAGGGCGGCAGTGGCGGCATCGGAGCCGGAGGCTGCAGCGGCTCTTTCAGAAGGTTCGGCGGACCCGGCGGGCCCGTCCGGGGCCGATCCAAGCGTACCTCGACGCCTGCTGGGAGGAGGTCCGACGGGCGGAAGCGACGGTTCCCGCGCTTCGGGAGCAAGGCGTCGGAGCCCCCAGGATTCTCCGGATCGAGTCGTACCTCAAGCATGCCCGGAGGCAGCTCGACCCAGTGGACCGCCGCCTGCGGAAAGGCGAGAAGATCCCGCAGGAAGAGAAGGTGGTTTCGATCTTCGAGGAGCACACGCGCGGGTGTGTGAAGGGCAAGGCCGGGGTTCCGGTGGAACTCGGAGTGCCGGTGGCCGTGCTGGAGGACCAGCACGGCTTCCTCCTACACTCCCGGATCCTGTGGGAAGGCGGAGACGTGGATCCTGCCGTACCCATGATCCGGGAAGCGCAGGCCCGCTTCCCCGACCTCCGCCTGTGCAGCTTCGATCGGGGGTTCCACAGCCCCTCCAACCGGATCGCACTGGACGAACTGCTGGATCACAACGTGCTTCCGAAGAAGGGAAAACTCGGTCCGGCCGACCGGAAACGGGCCGCCGACCCGACGTTCCGGGAGATGCGCCGGCAGCATCCGGCCTTGGAGTCCGCCATCAATAATCTCGAGCAGCGCGGCATGGACCGGGTCCTGTCGTATGGGGCGGAGGGTTTTGCGCGGATGGTGGCGCTCTCCATGGTGGCCTTCAATGTCCACCGCATCGGGTTGCTGCTGCAGAGACAGGCCCGGGCCCAAGCCCGACGACGACGAAGACGCGCCGCCTGACAGCGGCGCCCCTCCACCCCGTCCGCAAAGCTCGCCGGGAGCGGGAACGGAACCGCTCGCCCTAGCGTCCGGATTCTGGGTGGGAAGGGCCCGGATGCCGCTGCGAATCGGCAGGAATCCCCTGGAAACGGAGCGACCGGAGGCCCCGGAGGGTGGGTCCAACCCGAAATTTCGCCGGAAGGGCCGCCAAAATGACCATTTTCGGTGCGGGCACTAGTAGTACGGAAACGTTGGATTGGGGGCTGCAGGCATGAGCTGGCCCCGATGCTCAGACCTGACACCTGATCCATAGAGGCCCAATAATCCCATTGTGTTCTTTATCTGTATCTACTCACCCCCCCCCTACTGATGACGAATCGTTTTTCCTGACGGGTTCGGATCCGGCATGGTTCCATGCCCCTTTCCCTCGCTCGCGGCCGAGGACCGGATGCACGGGGTTCGGCTGACAAGAAGTGGGTCGATCTTCGGCTTCCGCTCCCCGTTCCGGCCTTGTGGGGAGGGTCCGCAACGCGACCGGGCCCCTCGCGCGGAGGTCGCGGGTCCGCGCCCTGCGGTCCGGTGGAGCGGGTTCCGTGGGCTGCCGTTCCCCTCCGCCGGAGATCTGCGCTTGACGTTGTAGGAGGGACCCTCTCCAAGATGGGCCATTGGGGCGGACCGCGTCGGAGGTGTGGATGGCGGCCGGGTAGGGATCGACGGCGACGACGGGTCGATCGCCCGGCGGGGCAAGGGCATTCGGATAGGTGCGTCGAGGTGACGGCGGTGTTCCCATACCGGCAGGCCTTGGATAGGAGGTGACGTTTCGGTGCATGGGCGGGTCGTCCACGCACCGCTTGACCAGCGCCCGCCGATTCGCATGCTGTCGTCGAATCGTGGCTGCGGGAATCCCCATGGACCAGCGAATCATCGACCTGAAGTCGACCCCCTGTTCGGGCCGCTGCGAGCACCTTCACTGGACGACAGCAAAGGGCGGCTCCAGGGTTGGGGCCGGCCTCGGGATGCTGGAGACCTTGGAGCGCCGCGGCGTCCTGACGCGCCCGCCGCCGGCGCGGCGCTACCGGACGATGCCCGAAGGCGAGCGGTTCGCTGTGCGGGCGGCAATCCGGGCGGTGGAGGCGTCGGGATGACGAGCGTCGCCGGCACCTCCCTGCGCCAAGAGGTCGACGCCTTCCAGAAGCGGTTCCAGGATCTCCGCACGCAAGGCACGGTCTCCCCGGAGTGCGAGGCGCTCGTCCGCGGCCTGCTGATGCTGCTCCAGCTGCTGCTGGCCGTGCTCCTGGAGAAGGCCACGCGCAAGACGAGCCGGAACTCCGGTCTGCCGCCGTCCCAGACGGACCCGGACGAGAGCGCGCGGCGCACCGGGAGCCACGGCAAGGGCCCGAAGCCGAACCCGCAGACGGGCGGCCACCGGCGCACGACCACCGTCCAGGAGACGATCACCGTCGATGCCTGCGACGCTTGCGGCGCCGACCTCGACGACGTCGACCCCGTCGATCGGGAGCGCCGCGTCCTCTACGACATCGTGTTCGAAGTCGTCGAGCGCCGCGTCGACGCCGAGATCAAGGAATGCCCGAAGTGCCGGGCCCGGACCAAGGGCCGGTTCCCAGACCTCATGCCGGGGCCCGTGCAGTACGGTGTCCGCATCCAGGCCTTGGTCCTCAACCTGCTGATCGCCCAGATGCTGTCCCTGCGCCGTGCCGTCTCGCTCGTGCACGCGATCTCCGGCATCAAGCTCTCCGAGGCGACCTGTCTCGGCTATGTCCGGCGCTTTCAGGATGCGCTCGCATCCTGGGAGGAGGTCGCCGTGGCCCATCTCCTGCAACGCCCGGCCTTGCATGTCGATGAGACCGGATTCCGGGTCGCCGGCAAGACCCAATGGCTCCATGTCGTCACCGACGGCACCCTGACCGTGAAGTTCCCGCACCGCAAGCGCGGTCGGGAGGCGATCGAAGAGATCGGCATCCTCCCGCGCTACCAGGGCGTCCGGGTCCACGACTGCTGGGCTGCGTACATGGGCTACGAGCAGTGCCGCCACCAGCTGTGCGGCAGCCACCTGCTGCGCGAACTGGCCTTCGTCGTCGAGTCCAACGGCTACCGCTGGGCGCGATTGATGAAGAGCCTGCTGCGCGAGGTCTGCCACAGGGTCAACCAGAGCGCATCCAAGGCCTTGAACGAGACCGACCGCCGGGCCGTGCGCAAGCGCTACCGCACCCTCCTCACCCAAGGCGCCAAGGAGTTGCCCGATATCCCGCCGCGGACGAAAGGAACCCGGGGACGCATCGCAAAGTCCGACGCCCACAACCTGCATGAACGTCTCGGGAAACACGAGACGTCCGTCCTCCGCTTCATGAAAGACCCCGACGTCAGCTTCACCAACAATGCCGGAGAACAGAAGATCCGAATGACCAAGGTCAAGATCAAAGTGTCCGGATGTTTCCGCACCATGCTCCACGCAACCGCATGGTGCCGAGGCTCCAGCTTCCTCACCTCCATGGAGGCACTCGGCTACAACCCTCTCGTCGCCATCCACATCGCCCTCGACGGAAAGGCCGCAGACATCCTCAACGAGCACTATGGCCAACCCGACCCCAACAAGGGGTTCGAGAATCGGCCGGATTTTCGGGAATCTTCGCGAGAATTGCCATGCGAAACGTCATTCGCCTGCAGATGGAATTGGGTCAGGTTGCGATCGAGGAGATCGAGATCGACGAGAACTCGCGGGATGACATTCCGCCGCTGCTGCTCGGGCTTCGGCACGTGTATGCCGACCGGTCGGTTCGTGCCCGGTTGTTCGAGATCCTGGAGCAGGGGATCCTTCCCGAGGTGTCCCACACGAAAGGGCGTCCCGGCATGGAGCTGTGGAGGATCCTCGTGATGGGTCTCCTGAAGCAGGTCCTGGGGTGTGACTTCGATCGTCTGCACGAGCTGGTGAACCAACACCATACCGTTCGGAAGTTTCTGGGACACTCCGGCTTCTGGGACGAGACCCGGTACCGGTATCCCACGGTGGTACACAACGTGAGCCTGCTGACGCCGGACGTGCTGGGGAAGGTGTTGCAGCTGATCGCGGAGAGCGGCCATGCGCTGGTGCGGAAGCGGAAGCGGAAGCGGAAGAGCGGCCCGGGCGGTCGCCCGTCGAAGGAGCCCCTGCGGGGCCGCTGTGATTCGTTCGTGGTGAAGACGGATGTGCACTTCCCGACGGATGTCAACCTGCTGTGGGATGCGATGCGTTGCCTGGTGCGCGAGACGGGCCGCTCAGCCCTGCGGGCGGGGGTGTCCGGAGGGCGGCAGTGGCGGCATCGGAGCCGGAGGCTGCAGCGGCTCTTTCAGAAGGTTCGGCGGACCCGGCGGGCCCGTCCGGGGCCGATCCAGGCGTACCTCGACGCCTGCTGGGAGGAGGTCCGACGGGCGGAAGCGACGGTTCCCGCGCTTCGGGAGCAAGGCGTCGGAGCCCCCAGGATTCTCCGGATCGAGTCGTACCTCAAGCATGCCCGGAGGCAGCTCGACCAAGTGGACCGCCGCCTGCTGAAGGGCGAGAAGATCCCGCAGGAAGAGAAGGTGTTTTCGATCTTCGAGGAGCACACGCGCTGGTGCGTGAAGGGCAAGGCCGGGGTTCCGGTGGAACTCGGAGTGCCGGTGGCCGTGCTGGAGGATCAGCACGGCTTCCTCCTACACTCCCGGATCCTGTGGGAAGGCGGAGACGTGGATCATGCCGTGCCCATGATCCGGGAAGCGCAGGCCCGCTTCCCCGACCTCCGCCTGTGCAGCTTCGATCGGGGGTTCCACAGCCCCTCCAACCGGATCGCACTGGACGAACTGCTGGATCACAACGTGCTTCCGAAGAAGGGAAAACTCGGTCCGGCCGACCGGAAACGGGCCGCCGACCCGACGTTCCGGGAGATGCGCCGGCAGCATCCGGCCGTGGAGTCCGCCATCAATAATCTCGAGCAGCGCGGCATGGACCGGGTCCTGTCGTATGGGGCGGAGGGTTTTGCGCGGATGGTGGCGCTCTCCATGGTGGCCTTCAATGTCCACCGCATCGGGTTGCTGCTGCAGAGACAGGCCCGGGCCCAAGCCCGACGACGACGAAGACGCGCCGCCTGACAGCGGCGCCCCTCCACCCCGTCCGCAAAGCTCGCCGGGAGCGGGAACGGAACCGCTCGCCCTAGCGTCCGGATTCTGGGTGGGAAGGGCCCGGATGCCGCTACGAATCGGCAGGAATCCCCTGGAAACGGAGCGACCGGAGGCCCCGGAGGGTGGGTCCAACCCGAAATTTCGCCGGAAGGGCCGCCAAAATGACCATTTTCGGTGCGGGCACTAGATACCATCAGTCGGGAACTCCGCGGGTCCCGGGCTGAGGGTTCCGCCGCGCACCGGCCGCACCACGTCCTCGGTGCCGCAGTGGCCGGCGGGCGAGGTTCTCGGCCCACTCCCGGCATCCGGATCACGTCCCGCAGGCTGAGAGCCTGTACGGAAACTATTGAGCGGTCCCGATTCTGGCCGCTCGTGCAAAGTATCGGCGTCGGAGAGACCGCTCCGAAAGCAATCTGACAGATGTGGAATGGGCTTGTCTGATCCCGATGTACTCTCCAGCCACATCGCAGATACCAGAATCGGGGCCGCTCCATAGTTTCCGCACAGGCTCTGAGGCGCGCGCCGGGCGGCGTCCGGTCGATGCCTCGACCACCGCGTCCGGCGCCGGCGCGGACGGGCCTTGCGCCCTCGCCGGGGTGCGCCCCGAAGCCCTGCAGCTGCCCGCCCGCCGCGCCCAGGGATGTGCAGCACCCTGTGGCGGCTTCGCACCGGCGCCGGCCTGGGGGGCGCGTTCGTTCGCCACCAGCGCCCGGCTCGGAGGGCCCATCTCGACCCAGACTTGGAAATCGGCAGTCCCAAGCCTGCGCGCTCTCGGGATCCCGAAGCCCCGGAAGCACCGACGTGCAGCGACACCTGCACGCCGTGGAAAGATGGTCGGGACGAGCAGCGGAACATCGTCGAAGACGCGGAAAGGAGAGCTGTTCCGGTTGATAAGGGTGCGGATGGCGGGATCGCCGTGCGGCCCGGGCGCCGGCTGATGCGGTACTTCGCCGGCGGATCGGGCCTCTGGCTCCCCCATACCGGGCGGCACGGGGGGACCCGCCGGACCTCGCACCGATCGACCTCGGAACGCTGCCCACCCACACAGGAGGCTGCTGCGAGGCAGGCGAAGGCGCCGCTGGAGAGAGGGTGCGCACCGAGAAGGCAAGGAGATCCCATGCTTGTTGCTGTGATGCGATCGGAGTTTTGATCGCGGCGCGGGTCGCCGCGTTCGAGTCTGCGATTGTGAGAGGTGCGGACGTCTGCGGCCCGGTGGCGGCGCGGAGCGGGGCGCGAGGGGTCCGTTTCGGCGGATCCGGGGCGAGCGAGAGGCCGGTCGGGTTGGGTGGCCAGGCTCGGATACTTTTGCCGGTTTCGGTCGGGGTGTGCGCGCGGTCCGCCGGGTCTTGTGACGGCGTGCAGGACCGGCTTGCGCGGGTCGGCATAGGGGTGGCGGGCGTCGGCGAAGCGGTGGAAGGGCTGGGGCAGCTTCCGCGGGTGGTGGAGGATGACGGCAAGGGCGAGGGTGTGGAGGATCGCGTGGTTTGCGGGCGCGGTGCGGGCCCGGAGCCTGGAGTCGTCTTCGCGGAAGGTGGCGTCGCGGATGGGGGGATGGCGTTCGACCCCCAGGGACCGCGGTTCCCTGCGAGTAACGGGTGCGGCGAGGCGCGGTCGGCCGCGACCGAGGTCCTGCCGGAGGCGTGCTCGGTGGTCCGTTTTCCGGATTTCTTGAATTCGACGCGCCGGGTGACACGGAAGATCGGTTGGACATGAGGATCGTGGATCATCTTCGCGGGCGGGGTGAAGACTTCGATGCTGCGCGGCTCGATGCGGCCGTGCTCGAGCGTGGGCGTTTCGCTGTAGCGTCCCGTGCTCGTGGTCTCCCAGTTGATGCTCTCGAACGTCTCGAAGGTCTTGGAAGCGTGGCCCTTGACCGTCATCATCCCGTCGGCGTCCTGGGTCTCGACGATCCGCCGTGCCGTCTCGCGGGGGGGGGTGTGGAGCGCGTCGAGCGTGCGCAGACGACGGCCACCGGCGCGATCTCGAGCGCGGCGTGGACGGCGGCGATCTCCCCGCCCTCGTCGGGATCGTTGAGGATCGAGACCGGCATGCCGGTCCCGTGCTCGATCCGCGAGACCGTCTCGTACTGATCCTCGCCGGTGCGGTGGGCGCCGCGCATGCGCGTGCCGTCGATCGCGATCGCGTGGCCGACCCGCAGGCGCGGCTGCGCCCAGCGCCGCAGAGCCTCCTCGATCCACGCCGGGTCGGGGTTCTGCAGCAGCACCCGGTGCACGGTCGATTGGGACACCGGTTCCTGCCGGCCGGTGTCCGGGTTCTTCCACGCACCGATCTGCGCCAGATCCTTCTGCGTCATCGCCTTCGCGGAGCGTGCTGCCGCCACCGCGCCGTGCCGATTCGCCCGCCGCGCCCGCACCCTCACGCACCGCACCGAGGCGATGCCGTGCGTGCGCCCCCGCGCGCGCTGGACGTCGGAAAGCGCCGCATCATGCGGGTACATCGAGCGCAACGCCCGCGCCGACCGGCCGCTCTGCGTCGCCTGCAACGCCCACGCCGCGGGAAGCGGCGCACGATCCCGCAACCGACGACCGGCATCGCGACGCAGCGGAACCCCGTACCGATCCTTCGCCTCCCCGTGCGGATCGGTAGAGCGCCCGTGGGCGCGCGCATCGCCCTTGCTCCTGCCCACGTACTTCCAGTTCGCCGCCTGGTACAGGGTGCCGCGGAACTTCGTCGGCGAGACCCACGACTCCGCCACCCGCAATAGAGTGCCGTACGCAGCCTCCTCGTCGTCGCTGAGACACCGCTGCATCCGTGACCACGCACACGAGGCAAGACCCCGAAACACCCGGCGACCCCCCAGAATCACAAACCTCGTGGGGTTTCCGATCCGGTGCAACCGCTCCAACGGTTCCTTGCGGCGCCCGCCCATCCAACGGTCCCGCGGCGCACAGCGGAAGGCGCCCGTCTGCCCGCCCGCAGCGCCCATCCACCGCCCGCGCCACGGGAACACGGAGCGCAGACCTCGACCCGCAAACTGCTTGAAACCAGGATCGTGATGACGGTCCACCACACGGTTCCAGCGGCACACCTCATCCGGCCGCGCAAGACGCACCACCACATCCCGGAGCGCAAACCCCTCCGGAGTCGTCTCGAAAACATCCGCGGCGCGTTCCATGACCACCACGGATACCACGCCGCTTCACCAACAGTCAGCACACATCCGAATCCTCCGGACCCCGCGGAACCCAGCCTTCCAACCAACCTAGCGTGGGATGGTCTTGCCGAGAAGGAGGCGCTGTCGGAATCCTCAGTTCCCTGCCGACGGGGCGCACATGACAAGACTCATGGGAGTTGCGGCTGCATGCGAACCGGGAGGTCCGGCCGATGCTGCTCCCGGATCACGTACGAATCCCGGGGTCGGCCCGACCTCGGGATTCGTACCGCCGCGGTACGGATCCTCGATGTTCCGCAAGCCATGG
Source organism: Alphaproteobacteria bacterium (assembly GCA_965115815.1). Taxonomy (GTDB): domain Bacteria; phylum Pseudomonadota; class Alphaproteobacteria; order TMED109; family TMED109; genus VXPW01. Next base: position 4,534,050 of record OZ220465.1, read on the forward strand.
ATCGGTCATGGCGGAGGGAGAGGGATTCGAACCCTCGGTACGCTTGCGCGCACAACGGTTTTCGAGACCGCCCCGTTCGACCGCTCCGGCATCCCTCCTGCGCTGCGATTGACTCGGCCGACGGGGCCCGGCCCCCGATCCCTGCGTCCTGCGGGCCGTCCGGTCGAATCCGGCCGCTTAGCGGATTTCGTGGTACTCGCCGTCGCTCCATTCGTAGAACACGTACGAAGGACCCTGAACGTCGCCCTTGTCGTCGAAACTCAGCGCGCCGAGCACGGTAGCGAAGGAGCCGGCCTTGAGGGCAGCCTCAATCGCCTCCGAATCCAGCGACCCGGCGGTTTCGGCGGCCTGGGCCCACGCCTGGATCGCAGCGTAGGTGTAGAGCGTGTAGCCCTCGGGCTCGTAGTTCATGTCCTCCCGAAATCGATTCACGACTTCGGCCGCTTCCGGGTTCTTTCGCGGATCGGGCGAGAATGTCATCCGCGTGCCTTCGCCGGCACTCCCCGTGATGGCCCAGTATTCTTGGGATACCAGCGCGTCGCCGGAAATCAGCTGCGTGTCGAGGCCCTGATCGCGCATCTGCCGAACGATCAGCCCCGCCTCGGAGTGATAGCCGCCGATGTAGAGCACGTCGATCTGCTCGAGCTTCAGCCTGGAAACCAGAGTGGAATAGTCCTTTTCGCCCGCCGTGTACGCTTCGTACAAGACTTCCGTTACGCCTTGGGCGTTCAGCGCGGCCCGAGTTTCGTCGGCCAGACCCTTGCCGTACGCCGTCTTGTCGTGGACGATGGCGATCCGGTCGTCACCGTGGCTCGCGGCGAGGTAGGCGCCGGCCACCTTCCCTTGGGCATCGTCGCGACCGCAGGTGCGGAACACGTTGCCCAGCCCGCGGTCGGTCAGCTGCGGGTTGGTGGAGGCAGGAGAGATCTGGATGATTCCCTCCTCGGCGTAGACATTGGACGCGGGGATCGACGAGCCGGAACAGAAATGACCGATCACGATCGGCACGCCTTGGGATGCCAAGCTGTTGGCGATGGCCACCGCCTGTTTGGGGTCGCACGCGTCGTCTTCGGTCTCCAGCACCAGTGATCGCCCGAGCACGCCCCCCTGCGCGTTGAGGTCGTCCACCGCCGCCGCCGCCCCCTGCTGCAGTTGCTGGCCGAAGGAGGCGTACTGTCCGGTGAGCGGACCGACGGCAGCAATCCGGATCGACGTTTCGGAGGTGTCGCTGTCGCCGCCGAACCGGTCCATGGCGATGACGATTCCAATCACGGCCGCGACCGCGACCAGGATCCCGTAGATGACTTGCTTCATCGGTCCGATCTTCCGTTGACGCAGATCCGCGCCGTGCACTTGTGGGACTGCGATCCCGGGCCGAGTATAGTCCCTTTGTCGATCCGGCGATCAATCGGTGGCGGGAGTGGGTCCCGGTGGGCTGCGTTCGGAATCCTGCGGCACGCGGCGCCACCCGAACGGACCGTTGCGTTCGTAGAGCCAAGGGTACTGCCGCACCATCCGACGAGCCCGGGTCAGGCGATGCGCCGCCAGCCCGATACCGAGTAGGGTGACGAATTCCGCCAAGGTGCCGGCAGGCGGGTAGAACTCGCCGCCGAACAGCGCCCAGACGAAAAAGCGGTCGGCGAGGGCCAGTCCCGCGGCGACGGGCAGCACGGTCCAGGGAGACCGCCATCCGAGTGCCAGCGCCCGGCCGGACAACCATGCGGCGCCTCCGGCGATGATCACGGTGAAACCGGCGAAGACGGTGAGCGGCATGCCGAGCAGCGCCTCGGTCACGGTCCGGATCCTCCCAGATAGGCTGCCTGCACCGCCGGATTCTCCAGAAGCTCCGGACCGGTCCCTTCCAGCGTGACCCGGCCGTTCGCAAGCACGTAGCCGCGGTGGCACAGCCGCAGCGCATGGTAGGCGTTCTGTTCCACCAGAAAGATCGTGGTTCCGCCCGATCGGTTGATTTCGCGCAGCACGGCGAAGATCTGGCGTGCCAGCCGGGGAGCAAGCCCGAGCGAGGGCTCGTCCAGCAGCAGCAATCGGGGTCTGCTGATGAGCGCGCGGGCGATGGCCAGCATCTGCTGCTCGCCGCCGGAGAGGGTGCCGCCGCGCTGGTGGCGGCGCCGGCCTAGTACCGGGAACAATTCGAAGGTGCGCCGGACCCCGCTCTCGAAATCGGCGTCGGGATTGGCGACCGCTCCCATCTGCAGGTTTTCCAGCACTGTCATGTGCGGGAAGATCCGGCGCCCTTCGGGGGTCTGGGCGATCCCGAGGCGCACGATGTCCCAAGTGCGGAGGTGGGTGACGTCCTGCCCGGAAAACCGGATTGCACCGCTGCGGGCCCGGGGGTTGCCGCAGATGGTCATCAGCAGGGTGGACTTGCCGGCGCCGTTCGAGCCGATCAGAGTGACGATCTCGCCTTCGGCCACGGTCACGTCCACGCCCCGCAGCGCCTCGATGGCGCCGTAGAAGGTGCGGACGCCCGAAACCTGGAGCAGCGGTTTCACGAACGGACCGGTCGCGGGGCGGGATCGTCGTCGCTCCCCAGATAGGCTTGGATGACGGCCGGGCTGTTCCTGATGTCCGCCGGTGCGCCCTCGGCGATCATCCGGCCGTAATCGAGCACCACGATGTGGTCGGAAACCCCCATGACCATCGACATGTCGTGTTCGATCAGCAGGACGCTGATGTGATGATGGTCGCGGATGTAGCGGATGAGCGCGCCCAGATGCTCGGTCTCGCTCGGGTTGAGGCCGGCTGCCGGTTCGTCGAGGCACAGCAGGACGGGGCCGCAGCACATGGCGCGTGCGATCTCCAGGCGCCTCTGCTCGCCGTACGGAAGGGTGCCGGCTTCGGTGTCGGCCTGGCCGGTCAGCCCGGTACGGTGGAGCCAGTACTCGGCCCGCTGGACGGCTTCCGCTTCGGCGTGGCGAAAGGACGGCGCGCCCATGAGCCCGAGGATACTCCATCCCGACGCGCGCATGAGTTGGTTGTGCTGCGCCACCAGCAGGTTTTCGAGTACGGACATCTTGGGAAACGTGCGGATGTTCTGGAACGTGCGGACGACCTTCGCGTCGCGCACGATCCGGTGGTCGTCCATCTGTTCCAGCAGGAAGGTCGTCCGGGATTCCGGGGCATGCAGCGTGATCCGGCCGACGGTCGGCTTGTAGAAGCCTGTCAGGCAATTGAACACCGTGGTCTTGCCGGCGCCGTTCGGGCCGATCAAGGCGTGAACGGTCTGCGGCTGCACGGCAAAGCTCACGTCGTCGACGGCGACCAGACCGCCGAATCGCATCGTGAGGTGCTCGACCGTGAGCAGCGCGACTCCGTTCATGCCGGTGCTGTCGTCGGCCGGGCGCGAACGGTAGGGTCGCGGTGCGTGAGGATCCCGCCCGGCCGCCACAGCATGATCAGCACCATGCCCATCCCGAACGCCAGCATCCGGTACTCCTGCAGTTCGCGGAAATACTCCGGCAGCCCGACCAGGATCAGGGCGGCGATCGCGACGCCGATCTGGCTCCCCAGGCCGCCCAGCACCACGATTGCCACCAGGATGGCGGATTCGATGAACGTGAAACTCTCCGGGCTCACGAATCCCTGGCGCGTGGCGAAGAACGATCCGGCGAATCCGGCGAACATCGCGCCGATCGCGAAGGCGGAGAGCTTGGTGTTGCGCGGATTGACCCCCAGCGACCGACAGGCGATCTCGTCCTCCCGGAGAGCCTCCCACGCCCGCCCGATCGGCAGCCGGCGGATCCGCAGCGTGAAGGCGTTGGTCAGGAGCGACAGCCCGAGAATCAGATAGTACAGGAAGATGAGGCGGTGCACCGGGTCGTAGGCGAAGCCGAAGAACGTGTGAAAGGACCGGACATCCTCGTCGGGTCCGGCCGTGAACGGCAGCCCGAAGAAGCTCGGTCGGCCGATGTTGGTGATGCCGTCGGGCCCGTTGGTCAGGTCGTACCAGTTGAGCAGGATGATCCGGATCATCTCGCCGAAGCCGAGCGTGACGATTGCGAGGTAGTCGCCCCGAAGGCGCAGGACGGGAAAGCCGAGGACTACGCCGAACAGCGCCGCCAGCACGCCCGCCACCGGCAGGCAGATCCAGAAACTCCATTCGAACGTCACCGAGAGCAGTGCGTACGAATATGCGCCCACCGCATAGAAGGCTACGTATCCCAGATCAAGCAGGCCGGCCAAGCCGACCACGATGTTGAGGCCCCATCCCAGCATCACGTAGGTGAGAACCAGGGTCGCCACATCGATCAGGCGCCGGTCGACGCCGGGCAGTAGCGGCAGCAGGATGGCGAATCCGGCCAGCGTGACCCCGGCCCACAGCAGCAGCTGCCGCATCGGCAGCGGGGCCCGCACTTCGGGCCGGAGCCGGTCCGGCAGGCAGGTGCGGCCGGCGACGACCGCGATCGCCGCGCCGCCGGCACAGGCGACGGCAGACAGGAACGTGCCGGGCACGAACGCGTGCCAGACTGCGGTTCCGGCCGCGGCTGTCCCGGTGCCGTCGAGGACGAGCGCCAGCGCGCCCGCGACCGCCATGGCCGAGCCGAGCGCCAGCGGAAGGAGGGCCTGCCCCCGGCGGGCGGAACTGATGCCCAGCCGCCCGAAGAAGATGACGACGACCGCCCCGGCGAATTCGGGGAACCGCGTGCTGAGGGAGGGCGCCGTCCCCTGCGTGCCGATCAGCAGGCCGACGAACGGAAAGGCGAGGATCCCGGCGATCCCGGCCACCAATACCGCGTCCCGAACCGGCCCCGGGGAGGCCGGACGCCTCATACCTTCTCCACTTCCGGCGTGCCGAGAATGCCAGTCGGCAGGAAGATCAGCACGATCACCAGGATCGAGAATGTCGCCACATCCTTGTACTCAATGCTGAAGTACCCCGACCACATGGCCTCCGTCAGACCGATGAGCAGGCCGCCCAGCATGGCTCCCGGAATGGAGCCGATCCCACCCAGCACGGCTGCAGTGAAGGCCTTCACCCCAGCAATGAAGCCGACAAAGAAGTCGATCACGCCATAGTAGAGCGTGACCATCAGTCCCGCCACCGAAGCAAGGGCGGCTCCCATGACGAAGGTCAGCGAGATGGTTCGGTCCACGTTGATGCCGAGCAGGGCCGCCATGCCCTGGTCCTGCTGGCAGGCCCGCTGTGCGCGGCCGAGCGCCGTGCGGGCGATCAGCAGGGCAAACACCGCCATCAACAGCAGCGTCAGCGAGATGATCAGAATCTGCAAGTTGCTCAGGCGGACAAGGAAGTCGGTGTCGCCGAACTGAAATTCGAACCCGCCCCGGATGATTGGCGGAAGGGTCTTCACGCGGGCTCCCTGCGTGAGCTGCACGTAGTTCTGGAGCGCGATCGACATGCCGATCGCCGAAATGAGCGCGGCCAGCCTCTGGCTTCCGCGGAGCGGTCGGTAGGCGACCCGCTCGAGAACCCACCCGTACAGCGAGGTCAGGGCCATGGAGACCAACAGCGCGGACAGAAGGGCGACAATTACGAGACCGCTCTCGCCGATGCCGAAGGCCACCATCACCATGAGCGCGATGAACGCGCCGATCATGTAGATCTCGCCGTGCGCGAAATTGATCATGCCGATGATCCCGTAGACCATCGTGTAGCCGATCGCGATCAGCCCGTAGATGGCCCCGAGGCTGACGCCGTTGATGAACTGCTGGGCAAAGTAGTCCATGCCGCCGCCGCGTTTCCGGTGATTGCCTCGCTCCATGATTGTCCCGTCGCGCCCGAACTGCAACTGCCGTCCCGTCCCTTCCGGCGCGGAAACCGCGCGCCGGTCTGGAGCCGGACGAATGCCCGGAAAGCAGGCAGGTCCGTGCCCGGAAAGCAGGCACCGCGCGGCGCGGTCGGGTACCGGCAGTTCGCTTGGGACCGCGTCGCGGAGCCGTTCTGAAAGAATGGCACGAAACTTGCTTGTAGATGCCTGACCGTGACCTCGTCGGGTTCGGCGCCAGCACTATTGGGAGGATGCACGTGAAGAAAATCGAAGCCGTGATCAAGCCCTTCAAGCTCGATGAAGTGAAGGAAGCGCTTCACGAAGTCGGGCTGCAGGGCATCACCGTCACCGAGGTCAAAGGCTTCGGCCGTCAGAAGGGGCACACGGAGCTGTTTCGCGGAGCCGAGTACGTGGTCGACTTCCTGCCCAAGATCAAGGTCGAGGTCGTACTGCGGGACGAGGTTCTCGAAAAGGCGATCGAGGCCATTCAGAAGTCGGCCCATACGGGGCGGATCGGCGACGGGAAGATCTTCGTGACGCCGGTCGAGCAGGCGATCCGCATCCGGACCGGTGAAGAGGGCGAAATCGTCGTATAGCATCGCCCGGCGGCACCCCCGCCGGGGCCGCCCATCGTTCCCCAATTCGTTCCGCAACCTGCCGTGGAGGAATCCTATGGCTTCCGAGATTGACAACGTTCTCGAAATGATTCGCGAGAAGAAGGTCGAGTTCGTCGACTTTCGATTCACGGATCCCCGGGGGAAGTGGCAACACGTGTCCCAGGCCGTGCAGTTCGTCGACGAGGATCTGTTTGCCGACGGCCTCATGTTCGACGGCTCGTCGATTGCGGGCTGGAAGGAAATCAACCAGTCCGACATGTGCATGATGCCCGACCCGTCGACTGCGGTTCTGGATCCGTTCACGGCCCAGCCGACGCTGATCCTGTTCTGCAACATCCTGGAACCCACGACCGGGGAGGCCTACGAGCGGGATCCACGTTCCACGGCGGTTCGCGCTGAGGCGTTCCTGCGCTCGTCGGGCGTCGGCGACACGGCGTACTTCGGCCCGGAGGCCGAGTTCTTCGTGTTCGACGACGTGCGCTGGAACGTGGGAATGAACCATACGTTCTATCGCATCGATTCGGAGGAAGGCCCGTACAATTCCGGCGAGGAGTTCGAAGGCGGCAACGTCGGGCACCGGCCCCGATCCAAGGGCGGGTACTTCCCGGTGCCGCCCGTCGATTCCGCCAGCGATCTCCGTTCCGAGATGGTCACGACGATGGCGGAGATGGGTCTGGAAATGGAGAAGCACCACCACGAGGTGGCGCCTTCCCAGCACGAACTCGGATTGAAGTTCCGGCCCTTGGTGCAGGCAGCCGACGGATTGCAGATCTACAAGTACTGCGTGCACATGGTGGCGCATTCGTACGGCAAGACGGCGACGTTCATGCCGAAGCCCGTGGTCGATGACAACGGTTCGGGCATGCACGTGCACCAGTCCGTCTGGAAGGGAGGGGCGCCGCTCTTCGCCGGTGACGGGTACGCCGGGCTGTCGGAGACCTGCCTGCACTACATCGGCGGCATCATCCGGCACGCGCGCACGCTGAATGCCTTCACCAACCCGACCACCAACAGCTACAAACGTCTGGTGCCGGGTTTCGAGGCGCCCACGCTCCTCGCCTATTCGGCCCGGAACCGGTCGGCCAGCTGCCGCATTCCGTTTGCCACCGGGCCCGGCGGCAAGCGGGTCGAAGTGCGGTTTCCCGATCCGGCCGCCAATCCCTACTTGGCGTTTTCCGCCATGCTGATGGCGGGCCTCGACGGCATTCGCAACCGCATCGATCCGGGCGACCCGCTGGACAAGAACCTGTACGACCTCGAACCGGAGGAGCGGAGCGGGGTGGCCACCCTGTCGGAAAGTTTGAAGGAGGCCGTCGATTCGCTGGAACGAGATCACACGTTCCTGACCGAAGGCGGGGTCTTCGAAAAGGATGCCATCGAGGGCTACATCGATCTCCGGCGGGAAGAGATCCAGCGGCTGGAGTACTCGCCGCACCCGGCCGAATTCGACATGTACTATTCGGTCTAGCACCGTCTACCGTCTGCCGGCGGCCCCCCGTGCGCGGGACCGCGCAGGCGGGTGCCCGTCGGTGGAGCGGATCCGTTCCCGGCCTCGGGGGACGGTTCTTCCTCGCCGGGGCAGCGCCACGAAAGGCGGGCGAACCGGCACGGTCGGGCCGGCACGGAACTTCGGCCTGCCGGATCGGACGTGGCGTTCCGTCGCTCGGCGCATCCGGACGCCCTGTCGGCCGGGCGGCCGGGACTGCATTGCGATTCCGTCGAAAGGTCCGCGGATCCGCCGGAGGCCGGGCGCCCTGAATCCTTCTTGATCCTGACCTGTGTCGGGAACGTTCGCCGATCGGTTGCGACGACGGCGACCGCAAGCCCGCCCGCTCTCCGGATGTCGTGCGGGAAGGCGCTGCCGCGCGCACCGCGGCTATCCTGACCTTTCGGCCGTGGCACGCCCGTCGCGGCCTCGTTCCGCCCCGCGAGTCAGGCCCGATGGCGCCTCCAGCTTCCGCCCGCCGTCCAGAGGTTGTCGGACCGGTGCAGCTCCCTGCCGATCCCGGGCCCGGCTTCGATGTGCGTCTTCGGTATCGGCGCGGCTTCGTGATTTCCGTCCATCCACGGTACGCGAACGCGATTCTCGACGGAAAGAAGACGGTCGAGCTTCGTCGCCGCTTTCCGATTGCCGCTCCGCGCGGCACCGACCTGTTTCTCTATGCCACGGCGCCCGTGAAGGCGCTGACAGGGGTCGCGGTCATCCGGGAAGTGGCCAAGCTTCCGGTCGAACGGATCTGGACCGAATTCGGGCGCAGGGCCTGCGTCCCGCGCGAATCGTTCGTACGATATCTGGAGGGAGTCGAACGGGCCGTGGTGATCGCCCTCGAACAGCCCCGGACCTTTTCACGGCCGCTTCCCCTGAACGAGCTGAGAGCGGCATGCGACTTCCAGCCCCCTCGTTCCTATCATTATGCCAAGCACGACTACCACGATCTTGTCGACCGCGAGCCGCCGGTTTGATCCTGCGGAGCCGGATTTCCTCGGGAAGTGCGGGAACCCCCGGAACGGCGTCGAGGCGATGCCGGATCTCCGCAGGATCGGTGACCGATGGCGGACCGACCACCGGGCGTTTCCTGCACTTCCGGAGCGGGGCCGGGAAGGGACGGTTCCCGCATTCGATCGTTCGTGTCGAGCACGGGTGGAAACCCGGCGGGCATGGTGATCCCACGCTGCTGATCCGGCGACGACTGGCGAGATTTTCTCAGTTTGCGTCGCGCTGCAATCGTGCCGCCAAGGCTCGATGGGGCCTTCTTGGCACGAAACTTGCAATCTTCTTAAGGAGGCGATCTGTGATGAGCCGAGCCCCAACGCATTCGGATTTCGCGTCTCCGAATTAGTGCCCGCCCGAAAATGCCCCTTTCGGATGGTCTGCCGGCGCAATTGCGGGTTGGGACCCTCCCTCGGTGCCCCGTCCGCTCGGTTTCCGGGGGGATTTCTGCCGATGGGCAGCGGCATCCGGGCTTGTCCCGCCGCGAATCCGGCGGCCGGGGCGAGCGGCTCCGTTCCCGCCTCCGGCGGGCTTCGCGGATGGGGTGGAAGGAAGCCGCCGTCAGGCGGCGCGTCTTCGTCGTCGTTGGGCCCGGGCCCGGGCCTGCCGGTGCAGCAGCAGCCCGATTCGGTGGACGTTGAAGGCGGTCACGGACCGTGCCACCCTCCGGGCAAACCCGTCCGCCCCATACGACAGGACCCGGTCCCTGCCGCGTTGCTCGAGGTTGTGGATCGCGGACTCCACGGCCGGATGCTGCCGACGCATCTTCCGGAACGTCGGGTCGGCTTCCCGTTTCCGGTCTGCCTGACCGAGCTTTCCCTTCTTCGGCAGCACGTTGTGCTCCAGCAGCTCGTCCAGAGTGATCCGGTTGGAGGGGCTGTGAAAGCCCCGATCGAAACTGCACAGGCGGAGGTCGGGGAAGCGAGCCTGGGCTTCTCGGATCATGGGCACGGCAGGATCCACGTCTCCGCCTTCCCACAGGACCCGATGGTGCAGGAGGAAGCCGTGTTGATCCTCCAGCACGGCCACCGGCACTCCGAGTTCCACCGGCACCCCGGCCTTGCCCTTCACGCACCAGCGTGTGTGCTCTTCGAAGATCGAAAACACCTTCTCGCTCTGCGGAATCTTCTCGCCCTTCCGCAGACGGCGATCCACCTGGTGGATCTGCCGGCGGGCATGCTTGAGGTACGACTCGACCGAACGCACCGTGGGGATCGGGACGCCTCGCTCCCGAAGCACCGGTACCGTCTCTTCCGCCCGCCGGACCCACGCCCGGCTGGCGTCGAGGTACGCCTTGACCGGCTCCGGACGGGCCCGTCGGGTCTGCCGAACCTGCTGGAAATGCTGCTGCAGTTTCCGGCTCCCATGCTGCCACTGCCGCCATCCGGACACCCCCAAGCGTACGGCGACGCGACCCGTATCCCGCACTAGGCAACGCATCGCATCCCACAACAGGTGGACATCTGTCGGGTAGTGCACATCCGTCTTCACCACGAACGAATCGCAACGGCCCCGCAGGGGGTCGTCCGACCGACGGCGGCCCCGGTCGTCCGCGTCGTTCGCGCCGTCCGCGTCGTTCGCGCCGTCCGCGTCGTCCGCGCCGTCCGCGCCGTCCGCGCCGTCCGCGCCGTCCGCGCCGTCCGCGCCGTCCGCGCCGTCCGCGCCGTCCGTGCCGTTCGCGCCGTTCGCGCCGTTCGCGCCGTTCGTGCCGCTCGCGCCGTTCGTGCCGTCCTTCCGCTTCCGTGTCCGCTTCCGCTTCCGTACCAGCGCATGGCCTTTCTCCGCGATCAGCTGCGACACCTTCCCCAGCACTTCCGGTGTCAGCAGGCTCACGTTGTCCACCATCGTCTGATATCCGTACCAGGTGTGATCCCAGATGTCGGTGTGCCCCAGAAACTTCCGAACCGTCCTGTGCTCGTTCACCAGCTCGTGCACGGGATCGAAGTCCTAGCCCAAACCCTGCTTCCGGAGACCCATCACCAGGATCTTCCACAACTCCATGCCGGGACGCCCTCGCAGGCGGGATACCTCGGGAAGGATCCCCTCCTCCAGGATCTCGAACCACCGGGCCCGGGTCGACCGGTCGGCATACACGTAGTGAAGGCCACGCAGCATCGGCGGAATGTCATCCCGCGAATATACGTTGATCTTGATCTCCTCGATCGCAACCTGGCCCCATTCCAGCTGAGAGCGGACGGTCTCCCGCAGGGCCATTCTCCCGAAGATTCCCGAATCCCGCGCGATGTTCCGGCCCCAGCGGCCGATTCCCGCCCCACAGAGGGATTCTTCACCCCTTCAATAGCACACTTCTATCACTGGAGTCAACTGGTTGTACTTTTTCGGGCGGGCACGAATTAGTGTCTGCACGGAAAATCACAACACATTGTATATGAAACCATATTCGGAATCTAGAGAACCGAAGTTTCCTTCTTTGAGGGCATATGACGGCATATTCCGCTGAAATCAGGCTGGATTCGATGAATCTTCGCCCTGTCAATATTGGGCTTTCATTCATGTAATCAGAATCTTAGTGATTTTCCGGGCAGGCACGAATTAGTGCCTGCACGGAAAATCACAACACATTGTACAAGCAACCATATTTGGAATCTGGGGAACCGAAGATCCCTTCTTTGAGGGCATATGACGACATATTCCGCTGAAATCAGGCTGGATTCGAAGAATCTTCGCCCTGTCAATATTGAGCTTTCATTCATGTAATCTGAATCTTAGGGGTTTTCCGGGCAGGCACGAATTAGCATGGGATCGTCGTGCCCGGCGGGCGGTCCCGGCCGGAGCGACAACGACCGAAATCCGCATACGATAGGTACCGGATGGGTTCGGGCAGGTGAGCGGCCATCACTTGTGCTAGGATCGGGTTCTGGTGGACACGGATGAACCGATTTCATGGTGCGGATCCTCGTAGTCGTACTGGTGCTCTTGGGGGGCGCTGCGGCGGGTTTCGGTGTCGCCCAGTTGGGCGCGGGGGATCCCGCGCATCCGGACGCCGGATCGGTCGAAACTCCGGCGGACGTCGATGCCGGCCGGCCGGTCCGCTGGAAGATGGCAAGCGCCTTCGGAAGCCAGTGGCCGATCCAGGGAGAGCTTGGCGTGCATCTGGTGGAGCAGGTCCGCAAGGTCACCGGCGGCACCGTCAGAATCCAGTTTTTCGAGCCCAATGCCTTGGTGCCGCCGCTGGAGATGTTCGATGCGGTGTCTCGGGGCGCGATTGATGCCGCCTGGGCCTCGTCGGGTCTTTGGGCCGGCAAGATTCCTGCCTTGCAGTTTTTCACTGCGGTTCCCTTCGGTCCCGGCATCGGCGAGTACTTGGGATGGCTGTACGGGGACGGGGCAGAGGAGATCTACCGGGATCTCTATGTGCCGCACGGCATTCACGCGATGCATTGCGGCCTGCATTCTCCGGAGGGATCCGGATGGTTCCGGGACGAAATCCGGTCGATCGAGGATCTGCGCGGTCTGAAGATGCGGTTCTTCGGACTGGGTGCCCGCGTCATGGAAAAACTGGGAGTGTCCACACAGCTGTTGGCCGGCGGCGACATCTTCCCCGCCCTTGAGCTCGGTGCCATCGATGCCGCCGAGTATTCCATGCCGGTGATCGATCTGAACCAGGGCTTCTATCAGGTTGCCAAGCACTACTACTTTCCCGGCTGGCATCAGCAGACCAGCCTCTTCGAACTTCTGGTGTCACACGATCGATGGGGCGAACTCTCCCTGGTACAGCAGGCACAGATCGAGATCGTGTGCGAGGCCAATTTCGTGCAGGGCGCGGCCATCGGCGAGGCAGTCCAGTCGGAAGCGCTGGCGCAACTCGAATCGCACGGCGTCCAACTGCATCGCTGGCCGCCCGAAATCCTGAATGCGATGCGGGCGGGGTGGCAGGAGGTCGTGGCCGAGGAATCGGCGAAGGACGCCGATTTTGCCAGGGTCGCGGCGGCCTACTTCGCCTTCAAGGAGCGCTACCGCACTTGGGCCGAGTACGGTTATCTGCAGTAGGGGCGCGTTCGGAAGTCGGAGCGTTGCACCGGAGACCGGCGTACGACGGCGGTTGGAGAAGGGACCCCCGGTCGTTCGCGCCGCCGCCCGTGCCGTGCTCCCGCTCCCCGGCCCCGGGTACCGACGGCACGATCCGCATCACCGGATTTGCGATGGCACACCGTCGACGGGCAATCCGTCCTCACCGTCCGCGCCCTCATCCAATCCCAACGCCCTCGATCGTGCATGGACCGGCACACTCGGCGATGACGATCTGGCCACCAAGAACCACAAATGCGCCGGCGGCCTTGCCGGGTGCGCCGCATGAAGCCGGGACATCGGACCAAACCGCCATCGCCATACGAAACGCACACCCCGGCAGGCTCACTGCGGACAGAGAATTCGGATTCTCCAGAATTGCCGGTTGCCATTTTCCTGCCGACCGAACAAGCTCGCAATCTTCCTGTTCCATGCGCAAGACAAAATTCAAGGGTGCATAATGAGAGAATTGTTCGCGCAGGTCATTGCTTTGTTTGCGAAATTCGTAACGCTGGGATTTGGCGATGAAAGACGAACTCAGGTTCTTTTGCGGGCCAGAGAGAGAATCGATACAGATGTGAGTGTTGCCCTTTCGAACGGGAGTCGCCTGCTGTTCTGCGACAACACCCAATCGACATTCACGATCATCCGGGACTGCCAGGTTTCCGAACCCGATACCGCAGCTTGGATTTCCGCTATGCCGGAAGATGGGCTGCTGTGGGATATTGGGGCCAATGTCGGGTTCTTCACCCTTTTTGCTGCTTCCAGGCTCCGCAGGGAGGGCGTTCGCGTCGTGGCGTTTGAACCCGGTGCCGCCAACTATGGCGCCCTCAACAGAAATATCGAGTGCAACGCTATGGCGGATCATGCCGTCGCCTATTGCGTCGCGCTGGCGGCCGTCACAAGGATTGGCCGGCTGAACATGGACGCAGCCGGCAGAGGAACCACTGCAGGCGGCTTCTACAACGGATTCGAGTCTGACATCGGCCCCTTGGACCGAGTGATGAACACACAGTTTCGCCAAGGATCTGTCGGGTTTTCCATCGATGACTTCGTAACGACGTTTCAACCGCCGCTCCCGACACATGTCAAGATCGATGTTGATGGGATTGAGGCCGAAATCCTGCGCGGAGGGAGACTCACCTTGTCGGCGGCTTCAGTGCAGTCGGTAATCATTGAGATGGAAGGAGACCTGCGCTCGGATCGTAATCAGGATCTGTTCGGTTTGATGAAGGAACTCGGCTTCATCCCAACGCCGAAGCCGTCGCCGGAAATGCGGAACATCATCTTTGTGCGGAGTACAAGTCCGGCATGACGAGAGTGCGCACTGGATTTATTGGGATGTTGCCGTTGGGTCGGTTTCCCGGGTACGGGGTTTGGTGACAATCGGGGGGGGATCGAGGCCGGATGTGGTCACGGTCGCGCGATGCCGGGGCGGTGCGCGGGGCCGCTCCGCCCCGTCAGCAGCGAGGTAGAATGCGGTGTCAGAGCCTGTGCGGAAACTATTGAGCGGCCCCGATTCTGGTGTCTGCGATGTGGCTGGAGAGTACATCGGGATCAAACAAGCCCATTCCACATCTGTCAGATTGCTTTCGAAGCGGTCTCTCCGACGCCGATACTTTGCACGAGCGGCCAGAATCGGGACCGCTCAATAGTTTCCGTACAGGCTCTCAGGTGTCGGCGCTGCGGCTGCCCGTCAGCGTGTCGTCGCCAGCTCCGCCGGCTATGGTTTCGTCCGCTCTTGCGGCCTCCCAGAGTCTGAGTCATACGTGCTTGATTGGATTATGTTCTTGATGGAATTTCCGATTCCCGATCAGGGCCCGACCCGCGCCACCCGCCGCATCAGGAAGCGGCAGGCGGCTCGTTGAGCCCAGGCCGGAGCGCTTGCCAGCGTTCGTAATCTGCGGCGATACAGAAAGACAGACCCTCGGATTTTCTGGAGTTTGCGCACGATCTCCCGGATCGCATCCGATCCGGGGTTCGCCTGTGCTGAGGCCCGTTTCGGGCCCTGAGATCCGCCCGCCGCCCACCCTTTCGTACCCTGTGGTGCCTTCTCCGGCATCTTCCGGATCCCCTCCGGGTCACCCTCCCGATCCGGAATCGACGCCTCGGGAACCCGGATCGAATCGGAGATCCCTGCGGATCCACGGTGATCGGACGCTTGCGCCCCTCCGGCCTTCTTGCCTGCGTCCGATCCCGCCGGGTCGCCACTCTCCGTCGGGGCCACCGACGGGCGGTCGATCACGGCTGCAGTCGGCTTCCGGGGACGCCCGTCCGGCTCCCGAGCAAGATCCCGAAGGGCGTCCCGCATGCGGTCAAAGACCCCGCTCTTCCGCCACGCATAATCGTCGTTCTGAACCGTGCTCAAGGGCGGAACACATCGCCATGGGCAGCCAGTTCCCCACAGGAACTGGATCGCGTTGAATCCTTCCCGGCGGTCCGTGATCAACCTCCGTCCCTTCCCGGAGGGCGAAGGAAGGAACGGATCGATCACGGCCTATTCCGCATCGCTCACATCGGTTTCCCAACGATCCAAGGGGTACTGCTTCTCGGTGGTCTGGGCCCAAGCCAAGGAAAGGCTCCCATGTACGGACGCCACAGCGTCAGGCCACCCCACCGAGAGGCCGCTCGAATTTGGAAACAAACTCTCAGGACATCGTTGCCATCACCATCCGTCAGCGTGTCGCCGCCGGCACCGCCATCCAGGATGTCGCCGCCGGCACCGCCACGCAGGGTGTCGTCGCCGGCCCGATCAATAGCCATAGGAAAACCCTCCTCTGGCACGATGGCTTGCATCGACCGACGGGTAGAGCGGTCCGGAAGAGCGATTGGAATGCCCTTCGGCGCGTCGGTTCTCACACGTTGACGAATAGGTAGTGCCTGCACGGAAAATCCCTAAGAGTCTGATTACATGAATGGAAAGCCAATATTGACAGGGCGAAGATTCATCGAATCCAGCCTGATTTCAGCGGAATATGTCGTCATATGCCATCAAAGAAGGAATCTTCGGTTCCCCAGATTCCAAATATGGTTGCATATACAATGTGTTGTGATTTTCCGTGCAGACACTAGTAGTACGGAATCATTGGATTGGGGGCTGTAGGCATGAGCTGGCCCCGATGCTCAGACCTGACACCTGATCCATAGAGGCCTAATAATCCCATTGTGTTCTTTATCTGGTCCTTAGAAGCGGTGCGAGAATCTCAGCGAACAGCCCGGTTCCAGTGGGTGCCGACACAGACCGACACGGGGCCGACACGGAAATACCGCCCCATCCTGCAGCCATCAATGCAACGTCGGTGGACTACTAGTAGCACGGAATCATTATATTGATGGGTATAGGGACTTCAGTTTCACCCGGGCGTCTGCCGTCGTGAACCGCCAGTCGACCGTGCCGCCGGCCGCGTTGCGGCGCTTGACCCACGCCGCGGTCTCCCGCAGCAGGGTGGCGCGATCAGAAATGCGTCGTCGAAGACACGGTCGCGACCACGCGCCGATTTCGATCTCGGCCATGTTGAGCCAGCTTCCGTGCTTCGGCGTGTACCGAAACTCGAACCGCTTTCGCACCCGCATGGCTTCCCGGGGGGGGGGCAAAGGCTTCCTACAACGATGCGGGGCCGTGCGGGTTCCGGTGGTCCATGACCCGTACGATCTTCTTGGCGGGGAAGTGATCATCCGCGAGTTCCCGGATGAACTGCGCCCCGTCCCGCGCCGTGCAGCGATCGGTGACCTTTACCGTACGCCAATTTTCATTGGGCGCGAACGCCAGGAAGAGATGGGCCGTACCGTTTCGCTCGTATTCGTAGTCGACGATTTCCGGCTGCCCGGGCCGCACGGGGCGGGGAAGGCGAGTTTCCTTCGTCTGCTGCCGGCGGGTCTCATCCATGCAGACCAAAACCTCGTTTCCGGCAACATCCCGCTGATCCGTGTCCAGTCCAGCACCTCCTCCATCGCCGCCACGAACGGCGCGTTGCGGCTCGGGGGAATGCACCCGTGGATCCGTTCCACCGGATCGTCGCACCCGAACCCGTCCAGCGCACGCCGGTCCCGGTCGATCCCGATCAAGCGCAGCGCCGGTGCCTTGCGCTTCATCCGCGCGCCGCCTCCCGGATGCGTTTCCACATACAGATCATGCGGCGGCTGGAGCCCCGGAAGCAACTGGCACAGCCCGCTCGTTGCCTTGGATCCAAAGTAGCCCACCGGCGGTCCCCGACCACCACTGACCAAATCCGTCTACAGGGTCAAATCTCCACGAAAACCCGTTCGTTGCTCTACCCCGACATCAAGCCGGAACCAAGGGGTGAGCAGTTACGCTCCTTTGCGGCTTTAGGTGTTGTGCGATGCTGTAATGATTGCAGAATACGGCCACTGGTGAGCATTTTATCTGTAATTTTATCTGTCAGGCGTTACCCCAGCATATGACCTCTCGTGTCCGTGCTTCTGAGCGAATTCTGCATAGAGCCCGCCCAACTTGAAGGGAAGCCAGAGACACCGTGTTCCCAAAAATACGCTTTGTCGGACCTGGCTTGGCCTGAGTGTTGAAGGCAAGGGTCATGCCCATATTGTCCAGGTAGCCATCCTCGGCGGCCTCGAAGTCGTCCGGCGATTGTGATACCAACATAAGAGAGCCGCCCTTTGATCGGCTCATTCTGACGAGGTTACCAAGAGCAGGGAGCTTTGTCGACAGGATCACATGGGCTTCGTCGAGCATGGTCAGATGGCGAAGCTCGCGTGTGCCTTGATCGTCTGTTGGTGCGTCGGGCTGAGAGTTGATCCAGCGGTCGAGGGCACCGAGGGTCAGGTTGACAATCAGCCGCCGCATTTCCGCCGATCCGTCTTGTGGGAGCTGGATGATCCAGCTTTCTGCAAAGAACGCGGCAGGCGATCGATCGGGCTTGAAGAGTTCGAACTGAGTCAGTTCGTTCAACGTGGACGTTAGCTCGTCGGATTTGCGTCCACGGTCCTGGTACTCGGATTCCAGTGCCGAGGCTACATCCCGCAGGTTCGCCGGCGAATCCGGCGAACTGCGACGCGGCGAACTGCGACGAAGGACGGATGCGACAGCTTCCCGCAGCGCTTCTGACTGGACGCCGCTGGCCTTGCGCTCTTTCACTGCAGCAATCGAGTCGCGAATGCGGGCTGAAGCGGTCTTGATCGATGTGTCGTCACGGGATGGAACATGCAGCACATCCAAGGGGATTCCCATCTCCGGCGGGGAGACTGACGTGGCTCCGAAGTGCCGTGTAAAACTCTCGGTTAAGTCACCCTTGAAATCGAATGCCAGGAGCGGAAGATCGCATTGTTGGCGCAAAGTGCGGAGCATGTGGACGGCGGTTCTGGTCTTGCCGGAACCGACCCCTCCCATGATGGCCATGTGGGGGCTGCCTCCTGCCCCGTTCACTGAAAACATGATCTGCTCGTCCGACTTGAGGTCGCGGGCGATTTCTCCCACGGGCAATTGCACCTCCCCGGCGTAGGTGGGCGTGTCGGGCGTGTCGACGGCAGGCGGAGGATCTCCGCCGCCGTTGCCGTCTCCAGCAAAACTCGCAAGTTCGGCTAGGCGTACCACGAAGCGTTCCATCTTCTGACCGCCGTCCTTCCAGTCCTGCCTGAGGAGAAACGCGCCACGGTGCCAGTGGCGCGCAACCAATCCCTGCAGCAACCTCTTCGTCAGTTCAGCGTTGCTGCAGCTGTGCTGCGTGATGAGAGCCAGCCACGCGGCAGCATGAGCGCCCTCGCCGAATAATTGCATTCCACGTATCGGGGTCGCCATGTCCTCGCTGTCTTCGTCTTTCAATTCAGGAGGCTGCGCAGGGAGGGACAACGATCTGCCCACGGCCAACCGGGCGGCGACATATCGCTGCTTCCAACCCAGCTTAGCTGTGAGGTCGGCGCAAATGTCGTCCGCGGTTCGGGTCGTCCGAAACGTGGATGTCGCAAGATCCGGAATGCCGACAACCATCTCTAGATGCGCTCCGGATTGAGCTTATGGACGCTCGTTACGACTATACCCTTGTCGATGCGAACCTTCAGTTCGAAGACGGCCACCAAACGCTCTCTGATCGCATCGAGCTTGTCGTCGATGACCTCTTCGTCGGTGGACAGGAGAATCACTTGGCCCCGGCGATCCATGAACGTGCTCAGGACGTTAATTCGCTGCTCCCGGCTCAGCCGCGCCAAGGGTGTGTCGACAATAAAAGGAAATGTCCGGCCGCTGATTCTTACGACGGCCGTAATCAGAGCTTGAGTGAACACTTGGCTAGCGCCCGCGGATTTGTCGATCTCGTGCAGGTCTTCACCGTCTTCCGTCAACATTCTCACCTTGCAATCAGGGGCGATCTCGATCCGGTCAACCCGATCCGAGTGGTGAGCCATCGCCTTCCATGCCCGCGTCATCTCCTTGGCGATCTCGCCAACTTCACTCGGCAGAGCATCCTTGAGTAAATCCTTGATGAGGCCTGCGTAGCGGTCGGCGTAGTCAGCCCGCCGTAGTGCGGGAGCGCGGGTATTTTTGATCGACATATAGCGTCCGAGCTCCGCTCGCTTCTGGTCACGTTCCGAAGCCTTGGCTTGGATGAAGCGATTGGCCTCATCTCTCTGAAGTTTGTGGCGAGCTAAATCTTCGTAGGATTCCTTCAATTCCTTGGTGCGCTGCTCCACTTGAGGTGCTGTAGCCTCGATTTCCAGCCTTTGATGCTTCGCTAGTTTGGCCTGTTCGACGGCAACTGAGAATCGCTCCATCAGGCCAGCGACTTCCCCTTCGGTGTGATTGTCCAGCGACTGCAGATGTTCGATCGCCCGGTCGCGCATCGTGCCATTGAGAGACGGATGAAGATAGTTCTCGGCACAGTCCTCGGGGGCCGGATGCCACAGAGAGTCCCAAGCCTTCTCCCCGGCTTCGACAACGGCCAAACGTTGGTCTTCATCAAGTGGTGGATCAAGCATCGAGACACGGCGCCCAAGTTCGAGGGTGAAGCGATCGAGATTCTGAGCGCCTTCGTTGCAGCCAGCCTCCCATCGCTCCCGTATTGCTTCTGCCTTCAGCCGTTCACGCGTACAGTTCCGGAGTTCGGGACCCGCCACCGCCAGTGCGACATCCTCCCGGACAAGGGTCAGCAATGCGTCCATGGCACGCCTCGCTTCTTCGTTAAACCGTTGTTCATCCTCCATGAAGTTTCTGACCATTGCGATCGTACCTTCACCGCCGCCACCGATAGTTTGGGTCAGATTGTCGATCTTATCTTCAAGTCCGGGCAGAACCGTTTGCGCCTCCCTGAGGCGATCTTTTTGCACGGTTATGGCTTCCTCGATCTCGGTGATCTCGGCCTCCAACTTCTTGATCGTGCTGTCGGCTGGCACCGCTACTGAGGTGCGTCGATGTTGCGCATATGTCTCAAGCGATTCCTTAAGGTTTCGCAGAATAGGAAAACCGAGCAGACCCTCGATCCCGTGTCGAACTTGTTCACCCTTTTCGCGATTTGCATAGCGTTGCACCTGTTCGCCGTCAAATAGAAAGAACTCAGCGAGACTGGGGTGCAGAAAGCGTTGCGATATCCAGTCACGGAACCATTCATCGCGATTCACGATTCTGAACGGGGGTGCGATCGGTTCCCTTCCAAGTCCCTGAAAAATCACGAGGTTGTCATCGCTTGGCTTATGTTCACCATTCTGGCGAAAATGCCAAGTTCGCTTGATATCGATTGGCTCTCCGCTGTTGTCCTCAAACTCGATCGACACCGAGCACTTTGCCGGGCCGTTCTCCGTCGCCCGACGGTGAAGGGCGTTGCGCAGGAACTGGCTGTAGTTGGTCTTGATGCGGTTAACAGCGTTCTCTCCATCGGCGTCTGCCCCCGCGCGGGCACGGGGCACGAGAATCAGCCCGTCACGGCCGAACAATCCCAGCGTAAGGGCCTCGAAAAAAGAGGTCTTCCCGTACTCATTGGGTGCCCTTATGAGTATGACATTCCGGTTGCCCTGCGAGACTGGAAAGTCAAAGCGGGCGTGCCTATAGGAGCGCCAATTGATCAATTCGACCGAACGGATATGCATTATTCGTCCATCTCGGTCTCGATGTTGTCGAAAATCTCGTCGAACGCTTCCCTTATCCCGCGTTTTCGGAGTTTGCCCTGTTGCTCCGTTTCCTCGGCGACCAGCTGTTCGAGCACTCCTGGATCGAGTTTTGCTTTCCTGCACTTCGAACGGACCAGCTTTCGGCCTGCCTCACTACGAAGGAATACGACATGAGCGTTGGGCATCACGCGCATCCGGCGGTCACGGCGCGCTGCGCTTCCGCGTGTCGTTCCGCACTGACGATCACATCCTCCACCCAAAGCTCCCGTATGCGTTCGACTTCCGGCCGGGCAATCAAGGCCATTCCCGATTGCGATTGAAGCACCAACAGTCGATCCAGAATTTCGCGCCTGGTAGCCATATTGAACGGGCCGGGCACGAACACACCTTTCTTGGTGATCGTCACGCGCCCATTGCGGCGCCGGGCAAGGCGGCGCGTGGGGTCGTTGCGAATCTCCATGAGCCAGTCGCGAAATTCGAGCAATGGCATGAGTAACTACTCACCCCTTGTTGGGGTCGGGTTGGCCATAGTGCTCGTTGAGGATGTCTGCGGCCTTTCCGTCGAGGGCGATGTGGATGGCGACGAGAGGGTTGTAGCCGAGTGCCTCCATGGAGGTGAGGAAGCTGGAGCCTCGGCACCATGCGGTTGCGTGGAGCATGGTGCGGAAACATCCGGACACTTTGATCTTGACCTTGGTCATTCGGATCTTCTGTTCTCCGGCATTGTTGGTGAAGCTGACGTCGGGGTCCTTCATGAAGCGGAGGACGGACGTCTCGTGTTTCACGAGACGTTCATGCAGGTTGTGGGCGTCGGACTTTGCGATGCGTCCCCGGGTTCCTTTCGTCCGCGGCGGGATATCGGGCAACTCCTTGGCGCCTTGGGTGAGGAGGGTGCGGTAGCGCTTGCGCACGGCCCGGCGGTCGGTCTCGTTCAAGGCCTTGGATGCGCTCTGGTTGACCCTGTGGCAGACCTCGCGCAGCAGGCTCTTCATCAATCGCGCCCAGCGGTAGCCGTTGGACTCGACGACGAAGGCCAGTTCGCGCAGCAGGTGGCTGCCGCACAGCTGGTGGCGGCACTGCTCGTAACCCATGTACGCAGCCCAGCAGTCGTGGACCAGGACGCCCTGGTAGCGCGGGAGGATGCCGATCTCTTCGATCGCCTCCCGACCGCGCTTGCGGTGCGGGAACTTCACGGTCAGGGTGCCGTCGGTGACGACATGGAGCCATTGGGTCTTGCCGGCGACCCGGAATCCGGTCTCATCGACATGCAAGGCCGGGCGTTGCAGGAGATGGGCCACGGCGACCTCCTCCCAGGATGCGAGCGCATCCTGAAAGCGCCGGACATAGCCGAGACAGGTCGCCTCGGAGAGCTTGATGCCGGAGATCGCGTGCACGAGCGAGACGGCACGGCGCAGGGACAGCATCTGGGCGATCAGCAGGTTGAGGACCAAGGCCTGGATGCGGACACCGTACTGCACGGGACCCGGCATGAGGTCTGGGAACCGGCCCTTGGTCCGGGCCCGGCACTTCGGGCATTCCTTGATCTCGGCGTCGACGCGGCGCTCGACGACTTCGAACACGATGTCGTAGAGGACGCGGCGCTCCCGATCGACGGGGTCGACGTCGTCGAGGTCGGCGCCGCAAGCGTCGCAGGCCTCGACGGTGATCGTCTCCTGGACGGTGGTCGTGCGCCGGTGACCGCCCGTCTGCGGGTTCGGCTTCGGGCCCTTGCCGTGGCTCCCGGTGCGCCGCGCGCTCTCGTCCGGGTCCGTCTGGGACGGCGGCAGACCGGAGTTCCGGCTCGTCTTGCGCGTGGCCTTCTCCAGGAGCACGGCCAGCAGCAGCTGGAGCAGCATCAGCAGGCCGCGGACGAGCGCCTCGCACTCCGGGGAGACCTTGCCTTGCGTGCGGAGATCCTGGAACCGCTTCTGGAAGGCGTCGACCTCTTGGCGCAGGGAGGTGCCGGCGACGCTCGTCATCCCGACGCCTCCACCGCCCGGATTGCCGCCCGCACAGCGAACCGCTCGCCTTCGGGCATCGTCCGGTAGCGCCGCGCCGGCGGCGGGCGTGTCAGGACGCCGCGGCGCTCCAAGGTCTCCAGCATCCCGAGGCCGGCCCCAACCCTGGAGCCGCCCTTCGCTGTCGTCCCGTGAAGGTGCTCGCAGCGGCCCGAACAGGGGGTCGACTTCAGGTCGATGATTCGCTGGTCCATGGGGATTCCCGCAGCCACGATTCGACGACAGCATGCGAATCGGCGGGCGCTTGTCAAGCGGTGCGTGGACGACCCGCCCATGCACCGAAACGTCACCTCCTATCCAAGGCCTGCCGGTATGGGAACACCGCCGTCACCTCGACGCACCTATCCGAATGCCCTTGCCCCGCCGGGCGATCGACCCGTCGTCGCCTTCGATCCCTACCCGGCCGCCATCCACACCTCCGACGCGGTCCGCCCCAATGGCCCATCTTGGAGAGGGTCCCTCCTACAACGTCAAGCGCAGATCTCCGGCGGAGGGGAACGGCAGCCCACGGAACCCGCTCCACCGGACCGCAGGGCGCGGACCCGCGACCTCCGCGCGAGGGGCCCGGTCGCGTTGCGGACCCCTCCCCACAAGGCCGGAACGGGGAGCGGAAGCCGAAGATCGACCCACTTCTTGTCAGCCGAACCCCGTGCATCCGGTCCTCGGCCGCGAGCGAGGGAAAGGGGCACGGAACCATGCCGGATCCGAACCCGTCAGGAAAAACGATTCGTCATCAGTAGGGGGGGGGGTGAGTAGATACCGGACACCTTGATCTTGACCTTGGTCATTCGGATCTTCTGTTCTCCGGCATTGTTGGTGAAGCTGACGTCGGGGTCCTTCATGAAGCGGAGGACGGACGTCTCGTGTTTCACGAGACGTTCATGCAGGTTGTGGGCGTCGGACTTTGCGATGCGTCCCCGTGTTCCTTTCGTCCGCGGCGGGATATCGGGCAGCTCCTTGGCGCCCTGGGTGAGGAGGGTGCGGTAGCGCTTGCGCACGGCCCGGCGGTCGGTCTCGTTCAAGGCCTTGGATGCGCTCTGGTTGACCCTGTGGCAGACCTCGCGCAGCAGGCTCTTCATCCATCGCGCCCAGCGGTAGCCGTTGGACTCGACGACGAAGGGCCCGTTCGCGCAGCAGGTGGCTGCCGCACAGCTGGTGGCGGCACTGATCGTAGCCCATGTATGCAGCCCAGCAGTCGTGGACCAGGACACCTTGGTAGCGCGGGAGGATGCCGATCTCTTCGATCGCCTCCCGACCGCGCTTGCGGTGCGGGAACTTCACGGTCAGGGTCCCGTCGGTGACGACAGGGAGCCATTGGGTCTTGCCGGCGACCCGGAATCCGGTCTCATCGACATGCACGGCCGGGCGTTGCAGGAGATGGGCCACGGCGACCTCCTCCCAAGATGCGAGGGCATCCTGAAAGCGCCGGACCTAGCCGAGACAGGTCGCCTCGGAGAGCCTGATGCCGGAGATCGCGTGCACGAGCGAGACGGCACGGCGCAGGGACAGCATCTGGGCGATCAGCAGGTTGAGGACCAAGGCCTGGATGCGGACACCGTACTGCACGGGCCCCGGCATGAGGTCTGGGAACCGGCCCTTGGTCCGGGCCCGACACTTCGGGCATTCCTTGATCTCGGCGTCGACGCGGCGCTCGACGACTTCGAACACGATGTCGTAGAGGACGCGCCGCTCCCGATCGACGGGGTCGACGTCGTCGAGGTCGGCGCCGCAGGCGTCGCAGGCATCGACGGTGATCGTCTCCTGGACGGTGGTCGTGCGCCGGTGGCCGCCCGTCTGCGGGTTCGGCTTCGGGCCCTTGCCGTGGCTCCCGGTGCGCCGCGCGCTCTCGTCCTTGTCCGTCTGGGACGGCGGCAGACCGGAGTTCCGGCTCGTCTTGCGCGTGGCCTTCTCCAGGAGCACGGCCAGCAGCAGCTGGAGCAGCATCAGCAGGCCGCGGACGAGCGCCTCGCACTCCGGGGGGACCTTGCCTTGCGTGCGGAGATCCTGGAACCGCTTCTGGAAGGCGTCGACCTCCTGGCGCAGGGAGGTGCCGGCGACGCTCGTCATCCCGACGCCTCCACCCCCCGGACGGTCGCCCGCACGGCGAACCGCTCGCCTTCGGGCATCGTCCGGTAGCGCCGCGCCGGCGGCGGGCGCGTCAGGATCGCGCCGCCCCCAAGGAACGCCTCCAGGTACACGTCCTGCGGCCAGGTACACGTCCTGCGGCGGCCGGGCCGTGACGACCGCCGGGCTCCGACCCGTCGTCTGTCGCGGACGGGGTCCTCGCGCACGGGCGGCAATGTCAGGATGCCGTGGCGCTCCAAGGTCTCCAGCATCCCGAGGCCGGCCCCGACCCTGGAGCCGCCCTTCGCTGTCGTCCCGTGAAGGGGCTCGCAGAGGGTCTTCGCCCGCTCGGTGCGGCGGCAGGGGGAACACCGACCCACGGTCTCCCGAACCTCCGCGATCGGCGGGCGGGTCCGGCGGCGGCCCGAACAGGGGGGCGACTTCAGGTCGATGATTCGCTGGTCCATGGGGATTCCCGCAGCCACGATTCGACGACAGCATGCGAATCGGCGGGCGCTGGTCAAGCGGTGCGTGGACGACCCGCCCATGCACCGAAACGTCACCTCCTATCCAAGGCCTGCCGGTATGGGAACACCGCCGTCACCTCGACGCACCTATCCGAATGCCCTTGCCCCGCCGGGCGATCGACCCGTCGTCGCCTTCGATCCCTACCCGGCCGCCATCCACACCTCCGACGCGGTCCGCCCCACGGTGATCCCACGCTGCTGATCCGGCGACGACTGGCGAGATGTTCTCAGTTTGCGTCGCGCTGCAATCGTGCCGCCAAGGCTCGATGGGGCCTTCTTGGCCCGAACATTGCGATCTCAAGGAGGCGATCTGTGGTGAGCCGAGCCCCACGCATTCGGATTTCGCATCTCCGAATCAGCATGGGATCGTCGTGCGGTCCGCCCCGATGGCCCATCTTGGAGAGGGTCCCTCCTACAACGTCAAGCGCAGATCTCCGGCGGAGGGGAACGGCAGCCCACGGAACCCGCTCCACCGGACCGCAGGGCGCGGACCCGCGACCTCCGCGCGAGGGGCCCGGTCGCGTTGCGGACCCC
Organism: Alphaproteobacteria bacterium; assembly: GCA_965115815.1. Taxonomy (GTDB): domain Bacteria; phylum Pseudomonadota; class Alphaproteobacteria; order TMED109; family TMED109; genus VXPW01. The sequence goes on from OZ220465.1 coordinate 4,560,147, forward strand.
TCCCCACAAGGCCGGAACGGGGAGCGGAAGCCGAAGATCGACCCACTTCTTGTCAGCCGAACCCCGTGCATCCGGTCCTTGGCCGCGAGCGAGGGAAAGGGGCACGGAACCATGCCGGATCCGAACCCGTCAGGAAAAACGATTCGTCATCAGTAGGGGGGGGGTGAGTAGATACTGGCATGAATTGATCGAAACCGGAATCGACGAAGCCCGTCAGGCTCTTGTCCTTGTCGACGACGGTGCACGTCCAGCACCCGAAACGAGCGGATGTCGTGCCGCACGAAGGCGCGTCAGCCGTGGAAGTCACGACCGGACATTCCCCGCCGCCCGCGTCCCGATAGAGCCGAATCAATCGATCGTGGCTACCGCCCCAAGGAGGCTTGTTCTCTGCGAGGAACTCCCAAACATCCTCGGTGTCAAGATCAAGGATAGGTCGGAATACCAGACAGCCCGGAAGATCGTTGTGCCGGTTCAGTCGTGAACCGTTATCGTAGCGTGCCGCCGTGTTGGCCCGCGCGGCACTCTCACTTCTGCGCACACCGAGGAGAAGTATCACCTCGCCCGACACGCTCACCTGCTTCCGAATGTACTTGCTGGTCGGCCGGATCTTCATTCGATCGGTGCACCAGCGGAAGCTGCGGTTGGGTGAGGGATAGCCGCGGCCGATGAGATTGACCCAGAACGTCTGGTTCGGTTCGGGCGCGGTCGTGGCAACAACCACGGGCAAGTCGAAGGCCCGTGCCGCCTTCTCGATCTCCGCGAGGCCGATCCGGACATGTTCCATAACCAAGGGGCTTTCGACGAGTGTGTCGTTGGCCACCAAATGGACGGGGCGCATTCGTTCGCTACGTGGCAAGGAGACCAAGAGTTCGACAACGAGGTGCGCGACGAGGGTGCTGTCCTTGCCGCCGGAAAATCCGACGATCCACGGCTTGCCGTGAAGCTCCGCGTATTCCTCCCGAATCTGTTCTCGGATGAAGGCAAGGGTGTCGTCGGAGGTGGGTTGGGGAGGTACTTCGGGGGTGGCGTGTCCATATCGTTCGGTGGTGCTGGACGACGCCAAGGCCCCAGATGTGACGGCACACGGCATCCGGTCGATGCGGTTTCTGGGCCCCGGCATGGTATCGGCGCTCATGCGCGTGCTGCTGGTGACAGGGCAGTGGCACGAAGCTGATCGCCCAGCTGCTGAAGAAGGCGGTGCTCAGGAGGGAGCGGTTTTTTCCGCAGGTGAGACCGGGCGGGTCGAAGCCGAACCCCGACGGGTTGAAACCCTGCCCTGTCGCACGAAAGCGTCGACGGTCCGAATGCGCCGGACAGGAACGGGAACGCCGCTACCGCCGACGGCGACGGAAACTCAGTTGGGGAGGAGCCGTGCCGCCCGCAGGTTAGCCGCCCGCAGGTTAGCCGCCCGCAGGTTAGCCGCCCGCAGGTTAGATGAGGCGCGAGGCGCGAGGCGCGAGGCGCGAGGCGCGAGGCGCGAGGCGCGAGGCGCGAGGCGCGAGGCGCGAGGCGCGAGGCGCGAGGCGCGAGGCGCGAGGCGCGAGGCGCGAGGCGCGAGGCGCGAGGCGCGAGGCGCGAGGCGCGAGGCGCGAGGCGCGAGGCGCGAGGCGCGAGGCGCGAGGCGCGAGGCGCGAGGCGCGAGGCGCGAGGCGCGAGGCGCGAGGCGCGAGGCGCGAGGCGCGAGGCGCGAGGCGCGAGGCGCGAGGCGCGAGGCGCGAGGCGCGAGGCACGGATTCTACCATCGTGACCGAACCGTGGAAAGCATGACTGTACGCCCGTCACTAACGATTGTGGCCGCACCATAGCACGGCGCATGGCCGTCATGCAATCCGGAACTTCCCGGTTTCGCGAAATCCGTCGACAAGCCGCATATCGGGCTGCTGCACCGGGGCGCGTTTTCGCGGAGACGAATCCCTTTCCGACCGCCCTGCCGCAAGGCCATCCCACGCTAGTAGTACGGAACCGTTGAACTGACGACAGTATTCTGGCAAGATTTCCGTGTCGGTCCGTGTCGGCCCCGTGTCGGTGCGTGTCGGCACGCGTGAGCGTCCGATCGGTACGGCGCTTTCTTGTTCATCCCCACAGACCCGATGCCGAACGTGCAGGCGCTCATGCTCTCTTGGGGATCGGACGGATCCGGTTTCCGGGAACCGAGCCTGCCTGCAGGGGTTCGGTGCGGGGATCGGAGTGGATCCTGGCCAATCCTCAGGGCAGGAAGCTCTATCGAGTGCGCCTTTCGGCGTCGGAGCGCCGGGAACTCCAAGCGATCGTCGACGGTACCGGAGCCGCCTGGCGTCGTCGTCGGGCGCAGATTCTGCTGATGGCAGACGAGGGGCGCGACGGCGGCAAACTCCGGGATGTCGACATCGCGCGCGGCCTGGGTATCGGCGCTTCGACGGTCGAACGCCTGCGCAAGCGTTGTGTTTTGGAGGGTTTGGAGGCCTCTCTCCGCCGCCGGGAGCAGGAGAACCGCCGACCGAAACTCCTGGACGGAGCGAAGGAGGCGAAGCGGGTGGCTCTGGCCTGTTCTTCCCCGCCCGAAGGTTGTGTCCGCTGGACGCTGAAGCTGCTGGCCGGCCGTCGGATGGAGATGGAGATCGTCGAGAGCATCTCGAAAGAAACGGTACGGAAGACTCGGAAAAAAGGAGATCAAGCCTTGGTTGAAGCAGTACTGGTGCATTCCCCCGAGCCGCAACGCGCCGTTCGTGGCGGCGATGGAGGAGGTGCTGGACACGTATCAGCGGGATTTTGCCGAAGACGAGGTTTGGGTCTGCATGGATGAGACCCGTCGGCAGCAGACCAAGGAAACCCGCCTTCCCCGTCCCGTGCGGCCCGGGCAGCCGGAAATCGTCGACTACGAATACGAGCGAAACGGTACGGCCCATCTCTTCCTAGCGTTCGCGCCCAATGAAAATTGGTGTACGGTAAAGGTCACCGATCGCCGCACAGCGCGGGACGGGGCGCAGTTCCTCCGGGAACTCGCGGATGATCACTTCCCCGGCAAGAAGATCGTACGGGTCATGGACCACCGGAACACACACGGCCCCGCGTCGTTGTATGAAGCCTTTGCACCCCGGGAGGCCCTGCGGGTGCGACAGCGGTTCGAGTTTCGGTACCCGCCGAAGCACGGAAGCTGGCTCCACAGGGCCGAGATCGAAATCGGCGCGTGGTCGCGACCGTGTCTTCGACGACGCCTTCCCGACCGCGCCACCCTGCTGCGGGAGACCGCGGCGTGGGTCAAGCGCCGCAACGCGGCCGGCGGCACGGTCGACTGGCGGTTCACGACGGCAGACGCCCGGGTGAAACTGAAGTCTCTATACCCAGCAATCCAATGATTCCGTACTACTAGTGTCTGCACCGAAAAAGTACAATGGTTTGACTCTAAAATTGGAATCGTGATATAGAGGGGACGAAGAATCCCGCTTTGATGCGGGAATCGGCCGATGCGGTCGAGAATCGGCCGGATGTTCGGAAATCTTCGCGAGAATTGCCCTGCGAACCGTCCTTCGCCGGCAGATGGAATGGGGTCAGGTTGCGATCGAGGAGATCGAGATCGACGAGAACTCGCGGGGTAACTAGTAGTACGGAAACGTTGAACTGACGACAGTGTTCTGACAAGATTTCCGTGTCGGTCCGTGTCGGCCTCGTGTCGGTGCGTATCGGCACGCGTGGGCGCCCGATCGTCTGGAGCTCCCGGCGCTCCGGCGCCGAAAGGCTCACTCGGTAGAGCTTCCTGCCCTGAGGGTTGGCCAGGATCCACTCCGGTCCCCGTGCCGAACACCTGCAGGCAGGCTCGGTTCCCGGAAACCGGATCCGTCCGATCCCCCAAGAGAGCGTGGGCGCCTGCACGTTCGGCATCGGGTCTGTGGGGATGAACCAGAGAGCGCCGTACCGATCGGGTGCCGACACGGACCGACACGGAAATCTTGCCAGAATACTGTCGTCAGTTCAACAGTTCCGTACTACTAGGTAGTGCCCGCACCGAAAATGGTCATTTTGGCGGCCCTTCCGGCGAAATTTCGGGTTGGACCCACCCTCCGGGGCCTCCGGTCGCTCCGTTTCCAGGGGATTCCTGCCGATTCGCAGCGGCATCCGGGCCCTTCCCACCCAGAATCCGGACGCTAGGGCGAGCGGTTCCGTTCCCGCTCCCGGCGAGCTTCGCGGACGGGGTGGGGGCGCCGCTGTCAGGCGGCGCGTCTTCGTCGTCGTCGGGCTTGGGCCCGGGCCTGTCTCTGCCGCAGCAACCCGATGCGGTGGACATGGAAGGCCACCATGGAGAGCGCCACCCTCCGCGCAAAACCCTCCGCCCCCTACGACCGGACCCGGTCCCTGCCGCGCTGCTCGAGATGATGGATGGCGGACTCCACGGCCGGATGCTGCCGGCGCATCTCCCGGAACCTCGGGTCGGCGGCCCGTTTCCGGTCGGCCGGACCGAGTTTTCCCTTCTTCGGAAGCACGTTGTGATCCAGCCGTTCGTCCCGTGCGATCCGGTTGGAGGGGCTGTGGAACCCCCGATCGAAGCGGCACAGGCGGAGGTCGGGGAAGCGGGCCTGCGCTTCCCGGATCCTGGGTACGGCAGGATCCACGTCCGGACCTTCCCACAGGATCCGGGAGTGTAGGAGGAAGCCGTGCTGATCCTCCAGCACGGCCCCCGGCACTCCGAGTTCCACCGGAACCCCGGCCGTGCCCTTCCCACACCCGCGCGTGTGCTCCTCGAAGATCGAAACCACCTTCTCTTCCTGCGGGATCTTCTCGCCTTTCCGCCGGCGGCGGTCCACTGGGTCGAGCGGCCTCCGGGCAGGCTTGAGGTACGACTCGATCCGGAGAATCCTGGGGGCTCCGACGCCTTGCTCCCGAAACGCGGGAACCGTCGCTTCCGCCCGTCGGACCTCCTCCCAGCAGGCGTCGAGGTACGCCGGGATCGGCCCCGGACGGGCCCGCCGGGTCCGCCGAACCTTCGGAAAGAGCCGCTGCAGCCTCCGGCTCCGAGGCCGCCACTGCCGCCCTCCGGACACCCCCGCCCGCAGGGCTGAGCGGCCCGTCTCGCGCACCCGGCAACGCATCGCATCCCACCGCAGGTTGACGTCCGTCGGGACGTGCACATCCGTCTTCACCACGAACGAATCACAGCGGCCCCGCAGGGGCTCCTTCGACGGGCGACCGCCCGGGCCGCTCTTCCGCTTCCGCTTCCGCACCAGCGCATGGCCGCTCTCCGCGATCAGCTGCAACACCTCCCCCAGCACTTCCGGCGTCCGCAGGCTCACGTTGTGTACCACCGTGGGATACCGGTACCGGGTCTCGTCCCAGAAGTCGGAGTGTCCCAGAAACTTCCGAACGGTAGGGTGTTGGTTCACCAGCTCTTGCAGACGATCGAAGTCACACCCCAGGACCTGCTTCCGGAGACCCATCACGAGGATCCTCCACAGCTCCATGCCGGGACGCTCTTTCGTGTGGGACACCTCGGGAAGGATCCCCTGCTCCAGGATCTCGAACCACCGGGCACGAACCGACCGGTCGGCATACACGTGCCGAAGCCCGAGCAGTAGCGGCGGAATGTCATCCCGCGAGTTCTCGTCGATATCGATCTCCTCGATCGCAACCTGACCCCATTCCATCTGCAGGCGAATGACGTTTCGCAGGGCAATTCTCGCGGTAACTAGTGCCTGCACGGAAAATTCCTAAGAGTCTGATTACATGAATGAAAAGCCAATATTGACAGGGCGAAGATTCATCGAATCCAGCCTGATTTCAGCGGAATATGTCATCATATGCCATCAAAGAAGGAATCTTCGGTTCCCCGGATTCCAAATATGGTTGCATATACAATGTGTTGTGATTTTCCGTGCAGACACTAACTACTCACCCCTTGTTGGGGTCGGGTTGGCCATAGTGCTCGTTGAGGATGTCTGCGGCCTTTCCGTTGAGGGCGATGTGGATGGCGACGAGAGGGTGGTAGCCGAGTGCCTCCATGGAGGTGAGGAAGCTGGAGCCTCGGCACCATGCGGTTGCGTGGAGCATGGTGCGGAAACATCCGGACACCTTGATCTTGACCTTGGTCATTCGGATCTTCGGTTCTCCGGCATTGTTGGTGAAGCTGACGTCGGGGTCCTTCATGAAGCGGAGGACGGACGTCTCGTGTTTCACGAGACGTTCATGCAGGTTGTGGGC